>JAIOTF010000217.1 GCA_021107195.1 Anaerolineaceae bacterium
CCCAGAACCAGCAATGGCTTCTCGAAAACAGGCAAAAGAGCGAAAAGAACGTACTTTCTCTATTCAAATCGATGTCTATATGCCATTTGAGACCAGCACTCTATGAGATTTGTCAGTCAAGCAGGTAGCATTGTAATAAAAAGATTTTTAAATCGATTAGGAGGACTAACGATGCAAGGAATTGCTACAGCTGCTGAGTGGTTCATTGGTTTGTTCCAGACCGGTGGCGCCACATTTATGAGCCTGGTAACAGGCATTATTCCGACATTGGTCGTGTTGATGACAGCTGTCAACGCACTGATCGCATTGATCGGACCGGAGAAAATTGACAAATTGGGTGAAGTAGCGGGCCGCGACGGCGCAGCATATTATCCGCTGCGATATATTGTTTTACCAGTTCTGTCAGTTTTCTTCCTGACAAACCCAATGGCATATACGATGGGACGTTTTCTCCCCGAGAAATACAAACCAGCTTTCTATGATGCTGCTGTGTCATATGTCCATCCCCCTTTGGGTCTCTTCCCGCACATTAATCCAGGCGAAATCTTCGTTTGGGCAGGTATTGCTGCTGGTATTGAAACCTTAGGTTTTGGTCTTGGCGACCTCGCAATCCGCTATTTGCTGGTTGGTTTGGTGGTGATCTTCATTCGTGGTGTTGTAACTGAATGGATCACTTCAATCATGTGGGCTCGCAAAGAAACGGCTGCGTAGAGGAGGATTGAAATGAAAGGTATTTCAAAGTTTCTGGAAAAGATTGGTCGTGGTGTTGGCGGCGTAGTTGGTGCATTGTACCAGGCTGGCCGCGAGTCTATTGATCAGGTGATGACGAATGTTTTGCCGTTCATGGCCTTCATCTCCATGGTTATTGGTATCATTCTGGCGACAGGCATCGGTGACTGGATTGCTAATACATTGTCCCCGTTGGCTTCAAGTCTGGGTGGTTTACTCATTATGTCAGTCATCATTGGTATTCCTGTGTTGTCGCCTCTGTTGGGGCCTGGCGCAGTGATTGCCCAGATTATTGGTACATTGTTGGGTGTTGAGATTGGCCGTGGAAATATTCCCCCGCAATATGCTCTGCCCGCGTTGTTTGCAATCAACCCGCAGGTGGGTTGTGACTTCATCCCTGTTGGCCTGGCCCTGGGTGAAGCTGAACCTGAGACAGTTGAAGTTGGTGTTCCTGCCGTGCTGTTCTCTCGTATGGTGACCGGTCCGCTCGCAGTTGTTCTTGCTTACTTTGCGAGCTTTGGCCTATACTCGTCATAATATGAGTTTCTTGCCGGGGGGAGGCCTATGCTTCCCCCCGCAATATGGTGTTTTGATTTTAACTAAAAGTAGTTCTAGTTCTAAATGGAGTTTCATTGATGGCAGAATACAAAACAGTAAAGGTTGTAAAAGGCCCTCGTGGTTGGGGTGGACCATTGACGATCAAACCAACTGATGAAAAACCGTTGGTCGTTTCCGTTACCGGTGGCGGTATTCACCCGTTAGCAGCAAAGATTGCCGAGATGACCGGTGGTGAAGCTTTTGATGGTTTCAAAGGCGGCGCTCCTTTTGGCAAGATTGCATGTGTGGTGATTGACTGTGGCGGCACAGCGCGTGTTGGTGTGTATCCAATGAAGAAAGTGCCTACGATCGACATTTATCCCACCAAACCCGCTGGCCCGTTGTTCAGATTCATCACGGAAGATCTCTTTGTTTCCGGTGTCCGGATTGAAGATGTCGAGCAGGTTGATTAATTGCAGATTTGATAAGGGTGGAGGGGGTACCCAAGTTTTTTTGCAAGCATAAATAGAAAACTGGATTGTTATAAAGCACAGTTCAGGTGGTCTTATATATTTTATTTCAGGGAGAACAACCTGTGATGTTCTTCCCCATATATTTTATTTTCAAAATGCGTCAAAGTTTTCAGCTATTACCAATGTGAGGGGAATTGGAATGGCTGTTAATATTGAGAGGAGAAATTGAATGGTGAAGTATCAAGCAACTGTTACAGCAATAGGGCCATTGGTTACCGAGTTTATTGACGCTGGTATTCTGGTGTTTTTTGGGGCAGATGCGCCGCCAGAGCTTGCAGAGTTCACGATTATTCATAATGGTGTTGAATTAAAAGCAGATCTGGTTCCTGGCGATATGATCCATATTGACGATCACCAGTATAAGGTACTTGCTGTAGGTGAGGTTGCAAACACGAATTTCTCTGCTTTAGGACATTTGGTTATGAAATTCAATGATAGTGATACCGTGGAAATGCCCGGAGATGTTTGTGTTGAAGCCAAGCCTATTCCGGCAATCGCTGTTGGTTCGGAGTTACGAGTTGAACAAGGTGATGCGTAGCCACTTTGATAAAAATCTCTATGAAAAGGATGTTTGAATATGTCTAGCTTAAAAGAAAGATTATACGAACGCGAACAAACAAAAGGAGCGTTCAAAATTGGCCTGGTTGGTTCAGGTCAAATGGGGACGGGCTTGATTTCCCAGATGGAATTGATGTATGGCATGAAGGTTGTAGCAACCGCTGATGTTATCCCTGGCCGCGCTGAAGCTGCATACGAAGAAGCCGGTGTGGATGTGAAGCTTGTACATTCTGTTCAGGATGATCTGGCAAAAGCGAATAAACTTATTGCTGATGGACAGCGTATTGCAACACTTTCTTCTGGTTTTCTGGTTCAGATTGATGAGTTGGATGCCATTGTTGAATGTACTGGTATCCCTGAAGTTGGCGCAATGGTCTGCGAAGCAGCGATTGAAGCTGGTAAAGATGTCATCAATATGAATGTTGAGACAGATGCAACAATTGGCTACTATCTGACCCAAAAAGCTGAAAAGACTGGTGTGGTTTACTCCCTGGTTGCGGGTGATGAGCCTGGTTCCATTCGTGAACTTTATGACTTTGCTGATGCGCTGGGTTTTGAAATTGTTACCATCGGTAAAGGAAAGAACAATCCCCTGAATCGTGCTTCAAACCCGGATACTGCGGCGGCAAAGGCCAACGCCCAACAGATGAGCCCCAAGATGCTGGCATCTTTTGAAGATGGTACCAAGACGATGGTTGAGATGACTTCCATTGGTAACAGCACGGGCTTTGTGCCCGAGGTGCGTGGTGCTTATGGGCCGAAGTGTTCAGTTGCTGATCTGCCAAAGGTGTTTTCCCTGAAGGAAAACGGCGGTATTTTTAACACTAAAGGTTGTGTAGACTATGCAGTAGGTCCTGCTCCCGGCGTCTTCATTATTATCACAACGGACCAGCCGAAGATCATTCGCGATTTGAACTATTTGCATTTGAGCAACTATGGCAATTATTGGTGTCTGTACCGCCCGTATCATCTTGCCAACCTGGAAACCCCAATCACCATTGCAAATGTTTGTCTTGATGGCCGCGAGACTCTGAAGATTGGTCAGAAGCCAGTTTGTGAGACCATCACTGTTGCAAAGCGGGATTTGAAAGCAGGTGAAAAGATTGATTCCATTGGTGGTTACACGATGTATGGTTTGATTGAAGAAATACCCGTCAGCCACGAAGAGAATCTACTTCCGTTGGGTATCTCGTACGGCGCTGTCTTGAACAAAGATATTGCTATGGGTGTGGCCATCAGCTATGATGATGTGACTCTCAATGAAGACTTGCTCATCGTAAAACTGCGACGCGAACAAGATAAAATGGTGTATGGCGAATAGTCCATAAGATAATTCTTGAAAGATGACCGCCTGCCCTGATACAGGGCAGGCGGTGCAGTAGGTGAGATCATGTTTGAAAATTATAGCCGTATTACAAATTCGTTGGTTGATCTGGTCAATTCTCAACGCGGTCTGAATCGAAGGACACGCAATGCTTTGGTGCCTGGTGAGCTTAGGAAAGCGTTCAAGGATGGCGCAAAATTGGCTGTGGAATTAGGGTTGGTTATTGATACGCTTTCTGAGATGAGTGCCCGGCTTTCGGGGGGAAAGATGATGGCAACCACGGCCGAAGCGATCTTTACTCGGTTAGAGGAAGAATATGTCGGGATTTTCTCAATGACTACTAATGTTGCACTGGAGCAGAAAGACCCTCCCTGTCATTTTGCATGGCATCAAAGGTTGTACGCCAATGAGGATATTCAGGCCGTATTTTACTGCCAATCTCCGGCGATCATCTCGGTGGTGAATGCAAACACGCTGCCAGATGCCCGTATTTTGTCAGACGCGAAGGAGTTAATCCGTGAAGCGGTGTTTGTTGAACCGGATGTGGAAGCGATAGGCAATGCCTTTGACAAGGCGAGTATGTTATTGATTCCACAGCATGGATTGCTCACCTGGGGAGAGGATGTTTATCAGGCGATTGTCAAAGCCGAGATCATGAATCGGGTTTGTGAAGTTGAAGTTATCACAAGGCAATCCGGAATGTAAAACATTAAGTGTAATATTCGATTTTGAAATGGTGATAGCCATTTGCGATTTTCATGCTTGCAAAGTTCGCAGGGAAACTGCCGCAAGAAAGGCAGTTTTTTGCATTATTTAATACTTGTTTTGCAACTTAGGCACCCCAGAGGATGGGTGTTAGCGTTTTGTTAGCAGGGCAAGGCTACCCTTGACCTATTTCCAGATGCGGTTATAATTCAATAGTTGAATTTTGGAAGGCGGCTGGCTTCAATTTGGGGGAACGGCCGCTTTTTGGATAACTTATGACGAATAATAAAGTCACACAAAATAGAGATTTGATCATTCTGGAGCATATTGAGCAGGATCCAGATGCAACCCAGGCTTCTTTGGCGGACCAATTGGGGGTCGCAGTTGGTACGGTCAACTGGCATTTTAAACGACTGGTTGAGAAAGGGTATGTCAAGGTACAGCGCGCCGAGCGCCGTAAGTTGCGCTATATCATCACGCCTGAAGGGCTGGCTTTGCGGGCGCGGCTTACCGTGGATTATATTCAGACCTCCTTCCGCATGTATCGACTGGTGCGGGAGCGGATGAACGATGCGCTTTCTCTGGTACGGCAGGCGGGCTGGACCAGCGTGCGTTTGGCAGGTGAGGGTGATGTGGCTGAGGTGTGCCGTTTGACATGTATGGAGCAGGGAATGGAGATCGTGGAAGATGGCGCAGCGCCCTTGCTGCGCATTGATGGTTTAAAGGTGTTCATTGAGTGGCAGGATCAGGATACGGATCAATAACTGCTGTCCGCAGTGTGATGAAGTGACATATTACGTGATTGGAAAGGAAGAAACATGAGCGAGTTTTGGCGAGAACGACGAGTTTGTGTGACCGGGGGGGATGGTTTTTTGGGTCAGGTTGTAGTGCGCAAGCTGCGCGAACGAGGTGCAGAGCAAATTTATATCCCTGTTTACCCGCAGATCGATCTGGTGAAGCCTGAGGATATCGACCGGGTGCTGGACGAATCGCGGGCGGATTTGATCATTCATCTTGCAGCCCAGGTGGGCGGGATTGGCGCCAATCGAGAGCATCCGGCAGAGTTCTTCTACAACAATCTGATGATGGGTGTGCAGTTAATGCATAAAGCCTGGCAGCGGGGGGTAGATAAATTTGTTGCGATTGGTACGATCTGTGCCTATCCTAAATTTACGCCCCTTCCTTTTAGCGAAGATGATCTTTGGAATGGTTATCCTGAAGAAACGAATGCCCCTTACGGCCTGGCGAAGAAAATGCTGCTGGTGCAGGCGCAGGCCTACCGCCAGCAATATGATTGGAATGCAATCTTCTTGCTGCCGGTGAATCTTTATGGCCCCGGTGACAATTTCAATCCGAAGTCCTCGCACGTTATTCCGGCTTTGATCCGTAAATTTGTGGAAGCGAAAGACGCCGGCCAGGAAGAGGTGGTCGTGTGGGGTGATGGTTCGCCGACGCGTGAATTTTTGTATGTAGAAGATGCAGCGGAAGGCATTTTGAAAGCATCTGAAAGCTATAACGATCCCGACCCGGTCAATCTCGGTTCTGGGCGCGAGATATCGATCAAAGATCTGGCAGAGAAGATCGCGCGCATGACGGGCTTTGAAGGGCGTTTGGCCTGGGATACGAGCAAGCCCAATGGCCAGCCGCGGCGTTGTCTGGACACGACGCGTGCATGGGAGCGGTTCGGTTTCAAAGCACAGATGGAATTTGATACAGGATTGCAGAACATGATTGACTGGTTCTTGAAGAACCGGCCTTAGTAATAAAGGCGGTTTCAGTAATTTTATGAGTATTTCGAAAGATATTGAAAAGGTGGAGCTGCCTGTCACGATCCTGCAGCCAGCAAAAGGCCTGGGTGCACTAAATTTGCGTGATCTGTGGCTGTACCGTGAGTTGATCTATTTTATGACCTGGCGAAATCTGAAGGTGCGCTACAAACAGACTTTGCTGGGGGCGAGCTGGGCAGTTCTCAGGCCGTTCATGACCATGGTGGTATTCAGCATCTTCTTTGGTGACTTGGCACAGGTGCCTTCAGACGGTATCCCGTACCCGATCTTTGCCTTTGCAGCCCTGGTGCCGTGGGGCCTGTTTTCAGATGCGGTCAGTCTGGCGGGGCGCTCGCTGGTGCAAAACCGGCACATGATCACCAAGATTTATTTTCCACGAGTGATCCTGCCGCTTTCGTCTATTCTGGCTGGGTTGGTGGATTTTCTGATCGCGTTCGTGGTCTTGGGCGGAATGATGGTCTATTATAAAATCCCGCCGGCGGTGTATGTCTGGACGCTGCCCCTGTTCCTGCTGCTGGCGTTGATAACCTCAACCGGGGTGGGTTTATGGTTGGCTGCATTGAATGTGCAGTACCGGGACGTGAATTATATAACACCCTTTTTGACCCAGTTCTGGCTGTTTGTGACCCCGATTGCCTATCCGGCCAGTATGGTGCCGAGCAAATGGCAATTGATTTATTCTTTGAACCCTATGGCGGGCGTGGTGGAAGGTTTCCGCTGGGCTTTGCTGGGCACTGAGCAGGGTGCGCCCGGGTCGAGATTGATCGTTTCATCGCTGGTGGCGATTGTGCTGCTGGTGACGGGATTGGTTTACTTTAAACGGATGGAACGCAATTTTGCGGATATGGTCTAAGCGGCTGTCCTGGAACAGCTGAGATTTGATGGTTAATGTATGAGTGAATACGCAATACGAGCAGAAAACATTGGCAAACGCTACCGCCTGGGGGAAACGTTGGGTAGTTACAGCACGTTCCGTGAATCTATATCGGGATGGCTGCGCCGCTCACCTCGGCGGGGTAACGAGCGGGACAGTAAAGATGACTTGTGGGCTTTGCGCGGTCTGAGTTTTGAAGTGCGGCATGGTGAGGTACTGGGTATCGTCGGGCGCAATGGCGCCGGCAAGAGCACCTTGCTCAAGGTGCTGTCGCGGGTAACAGAACCTACCGAGGGCTATGCCGAGATCCGCGGACGGGTTGGATCGCTGCTGGAGGTTGGTACCGGGTTTCATCCGGAGTTGACCGGGCGGGAAAACATCTTCCTGAACGGGGCAATTCTGGGAATGAAAAAAACCGAGATTGCGGCCAAATTTGATGAAATTGTAGATTTCTCAGAGGTTGAGCAATTCATCGATACGCCGGTCAAACGCTATTCGAGCGGTATGTATTTACGCCTGGCGTTTGCTGTGGCGGCACATCTGGAGCCGGAAATCCTGGTGGTGGACGAAGTGCTGGCGGTGGGGGATGCCGAGTTTCAGCGCAAGTGTATTGGCAAGATGAGCGATGTGGCCCAGCAAGGCCGTACAGTGCTCTTTGTCAGTCATAATATGTCGGCTATCTTGCGGCTGACCCAGGAGACGATGGTCATTGACAAAGGTCGGATGGTGATGCGCGCTCCATCGGCGCAGGCGGTGGACTACTACCTGTCGCAGGGCTTTTCGGAAGAAGGGTCAAAGCGCTGGGAAGCAGATGAAGTTCCCGCTTCAGCCGCACCTTTTCGTCCGCGGGTGCTGCGGGTATGTAATGCTCAGGGGCAAGAGTCCAACACAGTCCGCTCGGTGGAGCCTTGCAGTATTGAGATTGAATATGAGATTGATGAACCGATCACCGGTTTACGGGTGGGCATCTATTTGATGAGCACGCGCGGGGAGTATATCTTCACTTCATTTGATACGGATGAGCCTGGACATTATGAGCGATTGGCAACCCGCCCGGCAGGACGGTATGTAAGCCGTTGCACAATTCCGGCGGATCTGTTGAATGAAGGACGATATGTGATTGGAATGAATGCCAGTTCTTTCCGCATCCGTCGTTATTTTCACGACGAGCGGGCATTGGCGTTCAATGTTGATGCTGCCGGGGCGCCAGGTACGCACTGGCCTGAGCCAAGACTTGGCCAGGTACGCCCACGGCTGGAATGGAAAATCGACACGGTGGAACTATGAAACGATCAGGGAAAGAAAGCGTCAAGAATATTTTAGGGCAAATCCCCTATACTGCTGAATTGTACTGGTTGGTACGGCAAAAGGCTAAACCGCTTCAGACCCAGTTTAACCTGAAGCAGCTTAAAGCCAATTTACCGCACTTAGTGAAAGACGTGCAAACTTTGCGTGAAGGCGTCGAAAAAGGGAAAAAGGTCTTTCTGTTTGCGACATTGCATTATTGGATTGAGCATGTGACGCTCCTGGGGTTAAGTCTGGCGGCGCAGGGACATGATGTGACGGTTGGCTTCATGCCGTATGCCAACTGGCAAGAGGAGATCAACCGATTTGATCTGCGCCAGCAAAACCTTTATGCACTGGATGTATTGAAAAAGGCCGAGGAAGTAATCGCAGTAAAATCATTGATGAATGAACGTGCCTTTACCGAAGTTGATGAGAAGGTCATGGAGCGGATCGAGCAGGTTTCTATTTATGACACCCAATATACGGTGCAGGATGAAGATGTGGATAAGGACAGCCCAATCTTCAAAATGCGCATGGAGCGCAATGAAATTGCAGCCCGGGCTGCGCTGACCTGGCTTTTTGAAGGCAAACCTGATGTGGTTGTGGTTCCTAACGGCACAATTCAGGAACTGGGCATTGTATACCAGATGGCACATTATCTTGGTATTCCGGTCAATACCTATGAATTTGGTGACCAACGCCAGAAGATTTGGCTGGCGCAAAATGACGAGATTATGCGCCAGGAAACGGATGACATGTGGGCGGTTCGTAAAGAACAACCTATTGGCAAGGCTCAATTGGAACGGGTTCAAAAACTATTCGGCGCACGCCAGAAAGGCTCTTTGGCTGAAAACTTCACCCGCTTGTGGCAGAAGACACCGGCAAAGGGCGGCCAGGAAGCGCGCCAGCAGTTGGGTCTGGATGAACGACCTGTGGTGCTGTTGGCAACCAATGTCCTGGGCGATAGTCTGACTCTGGGACGAGACCTGTTCACCAAGAGCATGGAGTCCTGGATCATGCGCACGGTGCAGTACTTCAACGGGCGGCCGGATGTGCAGCTTGTGATCCGGGTTCATCCGGGCGAGGTATTGACCCACGGTGTTTCGATGGAGGACGTGGTGCATGAAGTGCTGCCGACTCTGCCAGAACATATTCACCTGATCTCATCGGAAGAAAAGGTCAATACCTATGACCTTATGGAAGCTGCTGACGTGGGACTGGTTTACACAACAACGGTAGGACTGGAAATGGCGCTCAACGGCCTGCCAGTGATCGTTAATGCTTCTACGCATTACCGCGGGCGGGGTTTCACGCACGGCCCGAATTCCTGGGTGGAGTATTTCAAGCTGTTGGGCAAAATTCTTGAAAGCCCAGCGGATTTACGTTTGACAAAGGAACAGGTCAAGCTGGCCTGGCAGTATGCGTATTACTGGTTCTTTGATTTCCCGCGCCCGTTCCCGTGGCATTTGGTGCGCATGTGGAATGATTACAAAGAACGCCCCTTACTGGACGTGTTCAGTAAGGAGGGCATGAAGCAATATGGTGCTACTTTCGGCTATCTGATTGGGGAGCCAATGGACTGGTCTCAGATTGAGACAGCAGGGTGACGATGCAAGACGACAATGTGAAAGCAAATGTGCGCCAGTTTTATGACCGCATTGGCTGGCAGATGGAATCGGACGGTTTTTACCAGAATGCCCGCTATGAAGACTTGCGCCCTGTGGCACGGGACTATATTCATGATTGCCATTTGCGGGTAAAGCGGCATTTGAAACCTGAAGGACGTTTTTTACTGGACGCAGGCTCGGGGCCGATCCAGTATCCCGAGTATTTGACGTACTCCGAGGGGTATCAGTACCGGGTGTGTGTAGACCTCTCGATCGTGGCGCTGCAGGAAGCAGCCAAACGAACCGGAGATCACGGTTTATTTGTGGTGGCGGATGTGGCCAACCTGCCGTTCACGGAAGATGTCTTTGACGGCGTGGTTTCACTGCATACGATCCATCATGTGCCTGGCCCTGAAAAAGGGAAAGCCTATCGAGAGCTTTATCGCGTGATGCTGCCTGACAGCCGCGGGGTCGTGGTGAATGGTTGGACGGTTTCGCGGATGATGGTGCGAACGCAGTGGCTGGTGCGCCTGATGGAGAGAATCGGCGGCAAAGCAGCCCAATGGCGCGGGAAAAGCCCTGCACCTGAGAAAAAAACACAGGTCAAGAAGGCGGATGCTTCCAAAAAGGAAGCCAAGCCGACGGGAACATTTATTCAAAAGCAAGACCCTGCCTGGCTCGAAAAAGAGTTGCAGGGCATTCGCTATGAGATTTGGGTATGGCGCTCGGTCAGCGTGCGCTGGCTGCGGGCAATCATTCACCGCCAGTTGGCGGGAAGAATGTGGTTGCGCCTCTTGTACTGGCTGGAAGAGCAGCGCCCGCACTATTTTGGTAAACAGGGACAGTATCCTTTGGTGGTCATCCGTAAGGATCGTTGATGTGCGCCTGTCGATAAAAATAGCAAATATAACCTGAAAACCCAGGATGCAAGAACATCCTTATTAATGAAAAAAAGCTCATTGGAGAAATAAGTTATGGATTGGAACAATAAAGTTGTTTTGGTGACCGGAGGAACCGGTTCTTTCGGCAAGAAATTTGTAGAGACGATGCTGAAAGAGTATCATCCGGCGAAGGTCATTATTTTTAGCCGGGATGAGCTCAAGCAGCATGAAATGCGGTCATCTGGTTTCAATCACCCTTCGCTGCGTTATTTCATCGGCGATATTCGTGACGAAAAACGCATGCGGCGGGCATTGAATGGGGTGGATATTTGTGTGCATGCGGCAGCTTTGAAACAGGTGCCGGCCTGCGAATACAACCCGATGGAAGCGATCAAGACCAATATCCTTGGCAGCAGTAACGTGATTGATGCCGCTCTGGATGCAGGTGTGAAGAAGGTGCTGGCCTTGAGTACCGATAAGGCCGTCAACCCGATCAACCTGTATGGCGCAACCAAGCTCTCGGCAGAAAAGCTGTTTGTGCAGAGTAACGCCTACGCCGGCGGGCGGGAAACCCGTTTTAGCTGCGTGCGCTATGGCAACGTGGTGGGCAGCCGGGGCAGTGTTGTACCGCTGTTCCTCAAGCAGCGCGAAAGCGGCCAGGTGACGGTCACCGATGACCGCATGACCCGCTTCTGGATCTCACTGGAGCAGGGTGTGCGTTTTGTGATCCGCTGCATCGAGCAAATGCACGGCGGTGAGGTGTTCGTGCCCAAGATCCCCAGCATGACGGTGGCTGACCTGGCCAAAGCGGTGGCGCCGCAGGCCGAGATCAAGGTGATCGGTATTCGCCCTGGTGAAAAGCTGCATGAAGTGCTTATTTCTGAAGATGAAGCCCGTACTACGGTTGAGCTGGATGATATGTACGTGGTACAGCCGGCCGAAGCGTTATGGTTTGGACGTGACTGGGAAAAGGTCGGCAAGAAATTGCCTGATGATTACCGCTATGCCTCCAACAACAATACCGAATGGCTGGAAGTCTCGGAAATTCAAGATATCGTGGCACCCATTGAAGAAGCTTTTTTGAAAGGGAAACTTGGATGACGCGTATTCTGGTTACAGGAGCCAGTGGATTGCTGGGACTGAATTTTGCTTTGCAATATCAAGCTGCCCATCAGGTAATGGGGGTGGTGCACCAGCATGGACTGCGCAATGTGTCCTTTGCGGTGGTGAAAACCGACCTCAATAATCCACGCATCCTGAAACGGCTTTTGGTGGGGGCAGCACCAGAGGTTGTGATCCATGCGGCTGCGATTGCCAACCTGGAAGCCTGCGAGAAGAACCCGCAACTGGCACAGCAGATCAATGCCGACCTGCCGGGCGAATTAGCGAGACTGACCCGTGAACTTGGCATGAAACTGGTGCATATTTCGACGGATGCGGTGTTTGACGGCGAGCAGGGTGGTTACGTTGAAACTGACACACCTAACCCGCTCAGCGTATATGCGCGTACCAAATACGAAGGCGAACAGCAGGTGACGGAAGCCAATCCCGAGGCGATCGTGGCGCGGGTGAACTTCTTTGGCTGGAGCCTGACGGGAAAGCGCAGTCTGTCCGAGTTCTTCTATAACAATCTGAGCGCAGGAAATCAGGTGAAGGGTTTTACTGATGTGCAGTTCTGCCCGCTGCAGGTCAATCAGTTGGCGGAAACTCTGATGGGAATGGTCAACCTCGATTTGAGAGGCTTATATCATGTGGTCAGCGGCTAAAGCATGAGCAAGCATGATTTTGTTTGTGGCATTGCAGAGCAGTTTGGCTATGACCAGAATTTGATCACGCCCGTTTCCTGGCAGGATGGTGGTTTGACCGCCCGCCGTTCGCCCAATTTGACCCTGAACGTGGACAAATTGACTGAAGCATTAGGCGGCCCGCCGCAAGGCATTGCGGCAGGCATCCGGCGGTTTTATCAGCAATATGTGGATGGCTATCCGGAGCGATTGAAGGCAATGGCGGTTTGACCCTCGCAACCACTATTCGAGGCAGGTTTTTGACCATGATTGGAAAATCGCTCACGCAAAGTCGCAAAGTAGCAAAGAAGAGCCAGGTTTTGTCATTGGAGGGAGCCGCGAAGCGAGTGGCCGCGTAGCGTCCATCACTGTCTGGGAGATTACCCACCCTGCGGGCACGATGACGTCGGGCTAAAGACCTCCTCGCAATAACAGAATAGTTTCACTTTCGGATAACGGATTTTCTTGAGATCAGATCAGGAGGCTGGAAATGGAATTCAAAATTGGAGATCGTTGGGTCGGCGGGGAACATCCAACATATTTCATCGCTGATATTGGTGCAAGCCATGACGGCGATCTGGAACGGGCCAAATACCTGGTCCGTCTTGCAAAAGAAGCCGGCGCAGATGCAGCCAAGTTTCAGAACTTCAGGGCGGCAAAGATCGTGTCCGATTATGGCTTCAGGAAATTCGGCTCGCAGTTATCACATCAGGCAAAGTGGAAGAAATCCGTTTTTGATGTGTATGATAGTGCATCCATGGCCTTTGATTGGATACCTGAATTGAAAGCCGCCTGTGACGAGGTAGGCATTGAATATTTTTCCTCGCCGTATGATTTTGGGGCGGTGGACATGCTGGAACCGTATGTCCCGGCTTACAAGGTTGGTTCGGGCGATATCAGTTGGCTGGAAGCGCTGGAGTATATGGCCCGCAAAGGCAAACCGATGCTGCTTGCGACAGGTGCAGCAGATATTGGGGAAGTGCAGCGGGCGGTGCATACCATCAAAGCCATAACTCCTGAACTTGTTTTGTTCCAATGTAATACCAATTACACCGGCAGCCTGGAAAACTTCAGTCATATTCACCTGCGGGTATTGGCAACATATAAAGTGATGTTCCCGGATGTGGTGCTGGGGCTTTCTGACCATACCCCGGGACATGCGACTGTACTGGGTGCGGTGGCGTTGGGGGCACGCGTGATTGAAAAGCACTTCACCGATGACACCACGCGCGAAGGCCCAGACCATCCCTTCTCGATGGATCCTGCGGCATGGGCGGCGATGGTTGAGAACACACATCAGCTCGAACGGGCATTGGGCTCGGCGGATAAATTCGTGGCTGGAAACGAGACCGGGACGGTTGTTGTACAGCGGCGCTGTTTACGGGCGGCACGGGAGATCAAGACTGGTGAGGTTATGACCCGCGAGATGATTGACGTGCTGCGGCCGCAGCAGCCGGGAGCGATCCTGCCGAATGAATTGAACAAGGTGATTGGCACCAGGGCCATAAAAGATATTGCAGCAGGGCAGGAATTAACCTGGCTGATGCTGGGCGAAGCCTAAAGAGCCGGTTTCGACGATGCGCGTTTTGTACTTCACCCGTGACTACACCCCGCATGATCACCGCTTTCTGTCAGCTTTGGCAAAGACGGAACATCAGGTTTTTTTCCTGCGTTTGGAGCGGCGCGGCCACCAGCAGGAAGATCGTCCTGTTCCGGCGGAAGTGGAGCAGGTGGTATGGCGCGGCGGTCAAAAGCCAGCCAGGCGCAAGGATGGTCCGGCACTGCTGGCTGCCCTGCGGCGGGTGATCTACAGGATCAAACCGGATGTGGCCCATGCTGGACCGATCCAGACTTGTGCGTTTTTGACGGCATTGAGCGGATTTCGACCGCTGGTAAGCATGTCCTGGGGTTCTGATCTATTGAAAGATGCCGACCGTGGTTGGGACTGGCGCTGGGCGACAAGATTTGCTTTGCGGCACAGTGCGGTGTTAGTGGGGGATTGCCGGGCTGTGCAGGAGAAGGCAGCGCAGTTTGGGTTTCCCGAAGAGCGGGTCGTTTTATTCCCATGGGGCGTGGACCTGGAACAATTCACACCCGGCCCGGCAGAGGAATTCCGCGAGCGGCGCAATTGGCAGGATCAATTTGTGATCCTTTCACTGCGTTCCTGGGAACCGCTGTACGGCGTGGATACTGTCGTTCGGGCTTTCGCCCGGGCGGCGCAGGTTGAACCGGCTTTGCGGCTGTTTCTGCTGGGCAATGGATCGCAGGCACAAATGATCCGGCGGATCATCATGCAGCATGAATTGCAGGACAAGGTGGTATTTGGCGGGCAGGTTAACAACAAAAAGCTGGCAACGTATTACCATGCTGCTGACCTGTACCTGAGCGCTTCGCACAGTGATGGCTCATCGGTTTCATTGATGGAAGCACTGGGCTGCGGACTGCCCGTGCTGGTCTCGGACATTCCAGGCAACCGGGAATGGATCACCGAGGGTCAGGAGGGCTGGTTGTTCCCCGATGGCGATGAAACTGCATTGGCAGAGGGTATGCTGCGGGCTGCCCAACATTCGGATGCGTTAGCGAATATGCGTATAGCCAGTAGGCAGTTGGCTGAAGAACGGGCAGACTGGAACAAGAATTTTCAGAAATTATTGGAAGCCTATGAACTGGCGCACAAATCAGGGCACTAGCCCAGGCTCGTCAGACACGTATTGGTGCATTTTGGGATTTGCATGAAACGTTTCGATATCTCGGACCAGACTTCGCGAATCATTTTCTTTCTTGTCATCCTGGTATTGGTGGGGTTGACATTGAGCGTGGTTTCTCCGGCGGTGCAGATGACACCCGGTAGAGATTCGGGTATCTATCTGTATACAGGTTGGCAAATGCTGGAAGGCAAGACGCTGTACAGTGAGGTTTGGGACCATAAGCCGCCCGTGATCTTCTTTATTGAAGCTGTCGGATTGTGGTTGGGGGGTGGTTCAGTGTGGGGCGTGTGGGTGCTGCAAGTGGCCTTTGTTTTTGCGGCCTTCCTGCTGGCGGCTGTCTTGCTGCTGCAATTCAGCGCGGCTGTTGAAGCCGGCTGGGTGATAGCTGGCGGCATTTTTACCTTGTTCTATGTGCTGCATGGCGGCAACTTTACTGAAGAGTATGCCTTGCCGTTTCAGATTGGGGCGCTGCTGATGTTCTTTTTGGCAGAACGCAAGGGATACAGCTTCTGGCGGAGCTTTGGGATCGGTTTGCTGTTAGCGATGGCCTTTCACTTGCGGCAAAACCTGATTGGGGTGGGACTCGTCATTGGATTGGTGATCGTGCTTCAGGCAGTTTTTACGAGAAACATCCGGGGCTTGCTGCCACTTCTGCCGATGGCAGCCGGGTTTGGGCTGGTAGCGGGGCTGTGGACTGCCTGTTTTGCAGTCCAGGGCACGCTAGCCGAGTACTGGGGCGCTGCATTTGCCTATAATTTTTACTATTCTGACCTGGGGCTGCTGGAATACATCAAAGGTATTCAGGGAGCGTTAGGCTTTTTCGTTACCGTACCCGGGTTTGTGGTTGGGGCATTCGCCTGGATGTTTTTGCTGGTCAGTCTGGTGCTGCATTTTGGGGAAGCGCTGAGCGGCTGGCTGCGCAAGCGTTGGCCGGGGCTGGCTGGCTTGGGCCTGAGTGCTTTTGTGGTCCTGCTGGCATTGTTTGGAGAAGTGTTGATCTCAGGCAGTGCACAGGACGGTCTGGGCCTGCTGCAGGTTGCCATGTTGGCTGGCAGCATTGTTCTGGCGCTGGTCTCCGGGCTGCATACCAGCGGTTTGCTGGCTCGCTGGCTGGCTGGTCCGCTGGAACGGCAAAAGCTGCGTTTTGCCTCGCCCGAGACAGCTTTGCTGGCCGCGGTATGTTTACTGTGGCTGCCGTTGGAAGTTCTGTTCATTGGGCTTTCGGCACGCAATTATGTGCATTACTTCATCAGCCTTGTGCCGGTGACGGTTGTATTAATTGGCTTGATGCAGCACTGGCTGCTTTCTTTGTCGAATATCAAAGGCTTCAAGGCATGGCCGGTAATGCTGGTTTTGCTGGCGGTGATTGCTTATAAACCTGCTGTGGCACTGGCCGGGCAATTTGGCACAGCGGGCTCGGACCCGCAGGTGGATGCAGCAGTTCTTTATATAGAAGAGAACACGGATACAAAAGACCCGGTGCTGGTATGGGGAGCGGAGCCGGTGGTGAACTTGCAGTCACGGCGTAGTCTGCCAACGAGATATATTCATATGTATCCGTTCTATGTGGTACACCCGACCATTGAGGGCATGTCGGCGGAGTTTTTGGCTGACCTTAAAATGAATCGGCCGGTGTTGATCGTGGATACGATGAACGAGGAACTGCCATTCGTCACACCAAATGAGGATGCAAACACTTGTGCTGCACCCGGAACTGATCTGCCTGGCAGCATGCCGCAGGTGTTTGAACAAGTTTGCCAGAACTACGAATATATTACGACGGTAGGGCCGGAAGCGTGGCGTATTTACCGTTTGATGGATCAATAGGTGAGTTGAATGGCTGTCGACCAAACACCAAAATATCATACAGTGGCAATCATCCAGGCTCGGATGGGATCAAGCCGCCTGCCGGGAAAAGTGCTGCAGGAGATTAACGGGCGCCCGATGCTGGATTGGGTGGTCACGCGGGCCGGACGGGCGGAGACGGTGGATGAAGTGGCGGTTGCTACGACTACGGACACGTCAGATGACCCGATTGAGACCTTTTGTACAACCCATGACGTTCCGGTTTTTCGCGGCAGCGTATTTGATGTGCTGGACCGTTATTATCAGGCGGCGCGTGCCTTTGATGCGGACGCAATCGTGCGTCTGACAGCGGACTGCCCGCTGCTCGACCCGCAGGTGATTGACCTGACTGTGCGGCGTTTTGTGGAGACAGGAGCAGATTTCGCTGCCAATCGTCTTCCGCCACCTTTCAGGCGCACCTTCCCGATTGGTCTGGACACGGAAGTATGCAGCTTTGCCGCTTTGGAACAGGCATGGAAAGAAGCGAAGCAGACTTATCAACGTGAGCATGTGATGCCTTATCTGTATGACCAGGAAGGGCGCTTCAAGGTTGTCGTGGTGGATCATACTCAAGACTTCGGCGCACAGCGCTGGACAGTAGACACGCCAGAGGACCTGGAATTTGTGCGTCAGGTGGTAGCAAGGCTGGACGGTCGGGATGATTTCAACTGGCTGGCGGTACTGGACCTGTTGAAGCGTGAGCCTGATCTGCTGGCAATCAATGCCCAGATCCAGCACAAAACGATGGTGGATGTGGACGAGCGAAACGAGAGTAAGTAATGTCATTACGAAAGAACTGGGATTCGGGTCGCGCCCTGAGCTTGTCGAAGGGGGTAGCTCCTCACAGTGGTGGGCGCTACGCGGCTCCTTCGTAATGAGTAAATAGAGGAATTATGCCTTTTTTAACCATTTTTACGGCTCCCAAGCCATTCGACGATCCTTTCATTGCCATTCTGCAGCGCAATGCGATTGAGTCGTGGGCCCATCTCGGCCCGGAGGTCGAGGTGATCCTGATTGGCAACGAGAAAGGAATTGCGGAAGCGGCGCAGGAATTTGGCGTCAAACACCTGCCGGATGTGGCTTGCAATGAGATGGGCACGCCATTGGTCAGTTCCATCTTTGCGCTGGCGCGCCAGTACAGCCAATCGACAGTGCTGGTGTATGTCAATGCGGATATCCTCTTCATGCCGGATGTGGTCACTGCCGCCAGGCAGGTGGCTGAGCAAGCAGAGGAATATTTGATCGTTGGACAACGTTGGGACCTGGATGTGACCGAACGGCTGGATTTTTCTGACGGCTGGGTCGGGCGATTGCAGAAGCTTACTGCCCGGGAGGGCAAGCTGCACCCGCGCGGGGGCAGTGATTATTTCATTTTTCCCCGGGCATGCTTTCAAAGCATGCCGGATTTCGCCATAGGGCGCGCCGGATGGGATAACTGGATGTTCTATGAAGCACGCCGTCGGGGGTGGGCGTTGGTCGATGCCACCCCGGCTATTCAAATCGTCCATCAGAATCATGATTATCGCCATCTTCCCAAAGGGCAGCCGCATTACCGCCTGCCGGAAACACGTGAGAATATTCGCCTGGCAGGAGGAAAGCGCGCTATTTTCAATTTATTGGATGCAGATCGTACCCTGGTGGATGGCAAAATCCAGCAGATACGCTGGAACGCAGAGAAATTCTGGCGGGAGATGGAGATCTTCCCACTGGTGAAACTACATTCTTACCCGTTGGGGCAGGTTTTTTTCGCCCTGTTTCATCCGGTTGAGGCGAGCAAGGAATTCAAGGTCTGGCTGGTGAAGAAACTCAGGGGCAGTCAGGACGACAAGGAGTAATTGATGCGCGTTGGACAAAACCCAGCGAAATTTGTGAAGACAGTTGCGCAGCCGGAACGGATCACGGTGGCCGTGTTGAACTATATCCCTTTCCTGAGTGGTTTTTATGCCGAGATGCTGGATGTGCTGGATACCAGTTTGAGCAGTCTGCGCGAGTCGGCAGACCTGCCTTTTGATCTGTTGGTCTTTGACAATGGCAGTTGCGAGGAAGCGCGCCAGTATTTGTTGAAGGAGCAGGAAGCAGGAAACATACAGTATCTGCTGCTTTCGGACAAGAATCTGGGCAAGGGCGGTGCATGGAATATGATCCTGAGTGGTGCGCCGGGTGAGATCATCGTCTATGCAGATAATGATGTGTTGTATTATCCGGGCTGGCTTTCACAGTCATTACAGCTTCTGGAGACTTTCCCCAATGTGGGGATGGTTACCGCTCGTCCCTTTCGCACCCGGCCAGAGATTTATAGTCAGACAGTGGCCTGGGGCGAAGGGCAGGATGATGTTGAAGTGACTCGCGGCGATTTCATACCTTATGCCACTTTTCAGGAATTTGACCTGAGCCTGGGGCAGAGTGAAGAAGAGATTCGCCAGCATTATGAGACCAGTGAAGATGTACGGTTGATTTTTAAGGGCGTGGAGGCTTTGGCCGGAGCATCGCACTGGCAGTTCATGGCCTATAAGAGTTTGTTGCAAGATTTTTTGCCTTTCAGCATGGACCGCCCGATGGGGCAGGTGAAACAGTTGGATGAGCGCATGAATCAGGAAGGCTACCTGCGCCTGATGCCCACCCAGCCGTATGTGA
Organism: Anaerolineaceae bacterium; assembly: GCA_021107195.1. Classification (GTDB taxonomy): domain Bacteria; phylum Chloroflexota; class Anaerolineae; order Anaerolineales; family Anaerolineaceae; genus SMBSF63. The sequence goes on from JAIOTF010000217.1 coordinate 19,794, forward strand.
TGAATATCAGCAACACACTGCGGAACCTGCCTGAAGTGGGCAAGGCACAAGATGCCAGCAAGACAGCGGAAAAGAAGCGGCCGATGTTGGATTTGCCGCCAGTCAAGCGTGCTTTGTTGTTCTTGTACAATAAGATATTTCATTGGTATTATGATCGCTAAGGAAAATAGCGATAACAGAAGAGAGGAATTCATATTCTGTATGACGAAGAGACGCGTTTTCATCAGTGCCGACCATGGGCTGGCGATTGTTTATTTCCTGCAAAGTGATGTGGTTTCTACCATGCTGGATGCTGGTGTGGAAGTGGTGCTGTTGACAGATGATGGCTTGAAAGAACAGATTGAAGAGCGTTTTGGCCGCCCCGGTCTGATCGTGGAAGGACTGCGTCTGGATCAGGCTCGAAAGTATTACCAGACAGTGTCGCCAACAGTGCAATGGTGGCTGCATTTTCTGCGTCGTGTGGGAGGCTCAAAACGGATCAACGTTGAGGCGATGGATAGCAATATCTTCCAGGTGGAGGGGGAAGCTACCGGCAGACGTAAGGCTGTGATGCCTTTAATGAAACTCATTGTTGGTTTGATGCGGCGATCAAAAGCTTTGCGGCAGTTCGTCGTGCGTCAACAGATGCGCTTCACGCCCGACTTGTATGGAGACCTGTTTGAGAAATATCAACCTGAATTGGTCATTGCCAGCACGGCGGGATGGCGCTATGACCGTTATTTGTTACGTCAGGCGGCCCAATTGGGCGTTCCCACAGTGGCAGTCATTGTTGGCTGGGACAATTCCAGCAGCTACACGCTGCCGGGTGCACCGATGGATTGGGTCAATTGCTGGTCTGAGCTGCAAAAAGAAGAACTGGTGCTCGGTTCTGATTGGGACCCGCGCCGGGTGCATGTTGGTGGAATTCCGTCTTATGATGGCTACTTCCGTAAAGAGTGGCTGATGCCACGCGAGGAATATTTTGCCCTGCACAAACTGGACCCTGATCGTAAATTGATAGGCTATGCCAGCAGTTTTATCACCTTTTCGCCAAATTATCAGAATGTGGAAGCGCTGGCCGAGCTGGTGGCTGCGGACGAATTGGCAGAACCTTGCCAATTGTTGATCCGTCTGCACCCCAATCATTTTATGGACAATCCGCTGTTTGCCGGAGAGCGGGAAAAAATCCACGAACTGGCTGCCCGGTTAGAGCATGTGCATTTGGTTGAGCCTGTTCCTCTGGGAGGAGAATTGGGGTACTATTCTGGTGAAGATATGCCGGAGAAGACATCGATGATGGCTTACTCGGATGTGTTCACTACCGTGTATTCCACGATGGTGGTCGAAGCGGCTTTACATGAACAACCGATTGTCAGCGTGTGCATTGATGCCCCTGGCGGCTGGAATACGCCTGGAAAGTTCTCATTGGCCCTTTCCGAAATTGGCAATTGGCCGACTCATCTTCGCTTCCGGGAAGCGGGAGCAGGGCAGGTGGCAATGGATAAAGCACAGCTCAAGGATGCGCTCAACCGCTATCTCGAAAACCCGCACGCCGATGAAATGGAACGGAAGCAGTTCATTACTGATGAGGTGACTTATACCGATGGCAGTGCGGGAAAACGCACAGCGGAATTCTTGCTGTCGGTGATCGGCAAGAAAGAAGTCAGGCAACGGTAACAGAAAGCGAGACCTATGTAGTAACCACTTTAGTGGTTACTGATGCGAGATGCAACGACTGAAGTCGTTACTACAATGGGTAATGAATAATTCTGGAGCCTGTGCGGTCGCGCTTCGCGCACGACCACACCCTTCTTGTCACTTGAGCATGCCTTTTTAGGTTATTTATTTGTTAATATTCATTAGTGGTTACTGGCGCAAGACGCAACGACTGAAGTCGTTACTACATGGGTAATGAGTAGTTCTGGAGAGCAAAGATGAAATTCTTGATCGCTGGTTTTGGTTCGATTGGGCGGCGTCATTTGCGCAACCTGCTGTCGTTGGGCCAGGACGACATCGTGTTGTACCGGTCTCATCGCAGCACTCTGGAAGATGACGAAATTGCGCGCTTCCCGGTGGAAACCGACTTGCAAAAGGCGCTGGCTCATAAACCCGATGGGGTGATCATCTCCAATCCGACGGCGCTGCATCTGGATGTTGCCATCCCCGCTGCTCGGGCAGGCTGTCATATTATGATGGAAAAACCTATATCCCATACAATGGAGGGTGTTTCGATCCTGGAAAAGGCATTGCAGCAGAGGGGCGGCAAGCTGCTGGTGGGTTTCCAGTTCCGGTTTCATCCCGGGTTGAAGCTGGCCAAGCAATTTCTCGACGAAGGCGCGATTGGAGACCTGGTGTCTGTGCGCTCGCATTGGGGTGAGTATTTACCCGGTTGGCATCCGTGGGAGGATTACCGGCAGAGTTACAGTGCCCGCAAAGACCTGGGCGGCGGTGTGGTGCGCACCTTGTGCCATCCACTGGATTACCTGCGCTGGCTGGTTGGCGAACTGGAATCGGTGTGGGCGTTTTCCGGCAATCTTGGCGGCCTGGAGATCAATGTGGAAGATGTGTCCGAGATTGGATTGCAATTCGACCGGGGTGTATTGGGCAGCGTGCATCTGGATTTCTGCCAGCGGCCGGCCAGACACACATTGGAGATGATCGGAAATCAAGGCACGCTGTGCTGGGACAATGCCAACGGCGCCATTCGTTTATACCGGGCTGCCAATGCAGATTGGGAAACCTTCCCTGCACCGGATGGTTTTGATCGAAACGATCTTTTCTTGGCAGAGATGCGTAATTTTATCAATATGATCGAAGGAAAAGAGGAACCGGTATGTTCTCTGGAAGACGGAAAACGTGCGATGGAGATCGTGCTGGCAGTTTGTCAATCCTCTCGTTATCATCAATGGGTTGAATTTTAGTTGGAGCCTGAAGCCTGGAGCGCTTGCATGAAAAAAACAGCCAAAATTTTGTCCAAATGGTCTACCTTGTGGGTATTGCTGTACTTCACCGCAATGACGGTGGTCATGACCTGGCCGCTGGTGACCCGCATGGGATCATCGATGGTTGGCATGGTGGGGGACAACATCTATTTTGTGTGGATGATCGGCTGGTTCAAAAAGGCATTGTTTGACATCGGTGTCAATCCCTTCAATATCTGGTTCCTGAATTACCCGCAGGGTTGGAGCCTGGCGTATACGGAGATCACCCAGGCCAATCTGGCGATCGCCATGCCGTTCTACTTCATTGGCGGTGAAGTGTTTGCCTACAATATGGCGATGATGTTCACTTTCGTGTTGTCGGGGTTGGGAATGTATCTGTGGGTCAAAAAGCTCAGCGGCCGTTGGGACGCAGCCCTGCTGGCGGGGACGGTGTATGCTTTCCTGCCATACCATTTTGCGCATTTCCGCATCGGGCATTTGAACCTTTCCGGTATTCAATGGTTCCCTTTCTATTTCATGGGGCTGTGGGATGTGCTCAAGCGAGAGGATTGGTCATGGAAACCCGTTTTGATAGGGGGGATTGCCCTGGGGTTGATTGCCAATACTTCTATGTATTATTTTTATATGACCGCGCTGGTGAGCGTTTTCCTGGTTGTTGTATATTTGTTGATGAATAAACCGCTCATTAAGGATTGGGCTTTTTGGAAGCGGGTGCTGGCATTGGTGTTGGTGGCGGTGCCGCTGGTAATGTTGGCCGCATTCCCGTATGTATCTTTGCTTACCCAGGGCGGGATGCCCGACAGGAATATGGGCATCGTGCGTAAGTATTCGGCCAGCCCGCTGGACTTTTTCCTGCCGTCCACAGATCATTTTCTGTGGGGAACATGGGTCGGACAGAATTTCAGCCGTGACCTGTGGATCGAAGCCACCCTATATGTGGGTTTGGTTTCAGGGGTATTGGCTGTGCTGGCCTGGGTCAAGCGCAAGGAATTGAAGAAAGAAACCCTGCTGCGTTTGCTGTTGTGGGGCACGCTGCTGTCGATCGTGTTGGCGATGGGTACCGATTTGCACTGGAATGAAAAAGCAGTGGAAATCGCATTACCAACCGGGTTGGCGAGCCGTTTGGGACGCGATACATTGCCTCTCGTCCTGCCAGGGTATTTCCTTTTCAAGTATTTCCCGCTGTATGCCAAGCTGCGGGCATTGATGCGCTTTGGGGTGTTTGCCCTGGTGTTTGTCAGTGCGGCGGGCGGACTGGGGGCAGCCTGGCTGTTGGAGAAATGCAAGGGCAAGAGACAAGCAGCGGTGTTGGTCTTGCTGCTGGCATTGGTTTTCGTCGATTTCTACCCCGGGCCTTATCAGCAGTTTGCGCAGGTGCAGGCCCGCCCGGCAGATTACTGGCTGGCGGAGCAGCCTGGCGATGGCGCCTGGGCGCAGTTCCCGTTTGAACTGCAGGAAGACCAGGAGCATATCTATGGTCAGTTGATCAATGGCAAGCCTTTCCTGGGCGGTTTCTTCAACGCCTTTCCTCCCGCGCAGTATCGCCAGATCATGCCGGTGATGAACACTTTCCCATCAGAGGAAAGTGTGGAACAATTGAAGTTGTTGGATATCACCTATATTCTGGTTGACCAGACCTACTATGACAATATGGAAGAAGTGCGCCAGACCTGTGAAGCGCTGGGGCTGGTGCTGTTGACTGAATCGGGTAATGACCTGATCTATGGTTTTGAGCAGTAATACGGACGAATGATGAAGAAGACCTATTTAACAAACCTTTCATTTGTTGCAGCGGCCCTGGTTGGGATGGCTGTGCTGCGTCTCAGTACACATCATGGCCCAGGGATTGGCGGCGATGCCACCATTTATTTGACATCGGCGCAAAACCTGCTGGATGGTAATGGGTTTGGTTTGATCGGCCCGCGCGGCGAGTTTCGTATCCTGCCGTATTTTGCGCCTTTCTTTTCATTGGTGTTGAGTTTTCTGGGTTTGATTGGCTTTGCATTGGAACCGGCCGCTCATTGGTTGAATACGCTGCTGTTTGGTGCAGTCATCTGGTTCGTGTCAAGTGAATCATGGCGGGCGACAGAGTCACTGGCGGCGGCCTGGTTGGCAGCTTTGCTGGTAGTGGCATCGCCAGTGCTGGTGCCGGTCTTTTCCTGGAGCATGTCGGAACCTTTGTCCCTCTTTTTGGGGTTTAGCTCGCTGGTATTGACGCTGGCTTACTTGCGCCAGGTGGATCGCAAATGGCTGCTGATGGCAGCAGGGCTTACCGGAGGATTGGCATTCCTGACACGTTATGCGGCGATTGCCTATCTTGGGACAGCGGCATTGCTGCTGTTGGTGTTTGATAAAGGGCGTCGGGGCAGGCGTTTGCTTAAAGCAGCCGTCTTCGCCATTGTTGGCAGCTTGCCAGCGGCAGGCTGGATGTTGTACAGCATTAACCAAACCACAACAGTTTCATCGCGCAGTGTGCTGACAGCGGCAGCCATACTGGAACGAGTGCGCCTTTTCTGGCCGCAGATGGAAGAAGTGATCCTTTTTTGGCTTGTGCCGGCCTCGTGGATTCAATCTCCGCCTTATCCCGCAATCCTCAACCATGTGTTGAGTCTGGGTTTTGTGTTGGGAATGGCGGCCTGGACGGCGATCCTTGCACATTTGTCAGGGAAAGCGATCCGTCAGGGGCGGGTTGAAGGGGGACGGCTATATCGTTTGCAGATTGCGTTGGCATTATTGTGCGTGGTCTATGTGGGCGTGATCGCCGGGGTGTATTTCACCACTTACCCGCCAATCACCATCGGCAGCCGGATGCTTTCACCGCTGATGGTGGCGGTTTTCTGGCTGATAATATTGCTAGTTGTACAAAGCGGACGATTGTGGCAAAAACCGGTGTGGCTGAAAAGGGGTATGCTGGTAGTTGTATTGTTGTTGGGTGCGTGGAATACTGTACGCACGGTGCGCATTGTTCAGCAGAATTATGCATTGGGATTGGGATACAATTCGATTGCCTGGCAGACCTCGGACGCCATGCAGGCGGTGCGCGAATTGCCAGACGAGACCTTGATTGTGACCAATGAAGAGACAGCCATCCTGTATTTGACAGGGCGTGCCTCATACCCGATTGCCGAGATTTATGTAGAAGAGCCCGAAACAGGCTTTGTTCGGTATGGAGATGGCGAGCTTGTGGACGATCCATCAGAGCAATTATTCTCTCAGGGAGAGGCATTTCTGGTGCTATTTGACAGTCTGGCTTCGCAGGTTTCGGGCCTGTATGGGGAACGCAGCGAGGAATGGGCGGCTGCATTACTGGATGGTCTGGAAGTTGTTTATGAAGGCGGGGATGGTGGAATCTACCGGTATCCAGAATTGCCTTAAAGGTTGTTTTTTCGGGCGATTGTTGAGAGTATAATATCAGGCCGTTTATATTTATCAAGCGGCGTCAAGGGATGTGGAAAGGGTTTGGCTTTGAAGTTATTTGATCGGTTTGAATCGTTCTTGGCTAAGTACATTGGCTTGTATTGGGTATTGCTGGTGCTGCTGGCGCTGGCTGGTGTTGGTTTGATGATTGCTGTTACCCCGCACGGGATTGGATTGGTAAATGACTCTGTGGGTTATGTGGCCGGGGCGCGCAACCTGCTTGCCGGGCAGGGGTACAGCCGGTTAACGGGCGATGGCAGCCCGGTGCCGATCACTAACTATCCGCCGATGTTTTCTATTATTTTGGGTCTGTTTGGCCTGGTGAGTCTGGATGCTGTTCCCGCGGCACGTTTTTTGAACATTTTTCTGATGGGCTTGAATGTGTTTTTGATTGGGATCACCATTCGCAAGGCAACCCGCTCAACGCTTTTATCCCTGCTGGGAGCAGTGGTGTTCCTGATCTCGAATCCGGTGATCCGCTCGCACTCCTTTGCGATGACAGAACCGCTGTATCTTGCTTTTGCCTTTGGGATGCTCCTGCTTTTGGTAAAGGGGATACAGACGCGAAAATGGTATTGGTTGGCAGGCAGCGGCTTTTTAGCCAGTATGGCCTTTTTAACCCGTTATGTGGGGGTATCCCTGTATGCCACTGGTATTGCTGCGCTGCTGGTGCTGCGACCTGACCCGGAGAAAGATGAGATGGCTTGGGGAGAGCGCATAAAGCAGAGTTTGTTTTTTGTGGAGGCAGGGCTTCTTGCAGTGGCAATGTGGCTGGGGCGTAATATCAGGGTAAGCAGCAATGTAGGCAATCGGCAGATGTTGTTTCATCCGATTCCTGTGGACAAGATCAATGAAGGACTGCTCAATTTTTGGGGTTGGCTGCTGCCAGAGCGGGGCGGATTTGTCGAAAACCTGCTGCCGCTGTGGGGTATTGTTCTTTTGATTGTTTTGCTGTTGCTGGTTCTGGCGGTGGTAACCACCGCGGCAGGTGAACTGCACAGCAAGGATGGGTTGGCTGAAGATGCTCCCCGATTTGTGTGGATTTATGCAACCCAGGCGCTGTCTTACCTGGCAGTATTGCTGCTTTCCCTGATGTTTCTGGATGCCAGTCCGATCTTTGAGAACCGCATTCTGCTATTGTTTGAGGTACCCTTGATTGTAGTAGGGATGGCTGGTTTAGGCTGGCTTTGGCAGCGCAAGACGAACTGGGGCCGTTGGGCGTCAGTATTCTTGGCAATTATGCTGCTGTTATCGTTGGCAGAGGATAGTCTGGATGCTGTGAAAGAACTGCGGCGGGACGGGCAGGGGTTTGCTCATTCTGCGATTCAGGAATCGCAACTGATTGAGGCAGCTTCTGCGCTTCCCCAGGATGTGCTGCTTTACAGCAATCGAGTGACTGCGTTGTATATCGTGGCCGACCTACCGGCTTACGTGCTGCCTTCTCCCATGAATCCGGCAACGCGGATGCCGCGCGAGGGGTATGCGGAGGATGTGGCCAATATTCGGGCGAAAGTGCTGGAAGGCAAGGGCGCAATTGTTTTTTTTAATTACTATGGTTTGCTGACTGATCCAGAGGAAGCCGCATGGATCAAAGACCTTACAGATGGCATTCCCCTGATTGGTGAATATGATGACGGCGCTATTTTCGGCGCACAATAGATTAAAAACTTTTGTTTTTTCGAAAGCGATGTTCAGAAAAAAAGAGGAAGAATGGGCACGATCTTTGAAAAATTTGATTTGACCGGCAAGGTGGCAGTGGTGACCGGCGGCGTTGGTTTGCTCGGTAAAGGCTTTTGCCGGACATTGGCCCAGGCCGGGGCAAAAGTGGTTGTCGCTGACCTGGATCAGGCCAAAGCGGATGCCTTTGCCGAGACCTTGCAGTCCGAAGGGTTGCAGGCAATGGGAGTTGGGGTGGATGTGACCAACCCGGAATCGGTACAGGGTATGATCGATGCGGCTTTAGACGCATACGGCCGCGTGGATGTGCTGGTATGCAGTGCGGCGATGGATCCAAAATTCGATGCAGATAATCAGTCACAGCAGCAGGGCAATGCTTTTGAGGATTATCCTCTGAGCGCCTGGCAGCAGGCGCTGGATGTTAACCTGACCGGCATGTTCCTGAGTACGCAGGCGGCCAGTAAGCCGATGTTGGCCCAGGGCAGTGGAACGATGATCCTGATCTGTTCCACGTATGGCCTGGTTGGTCCTGATCAACGCATATATGAGCGCCCGGATGGCCCGCGCCAGTTTAAGCCTGTGTTTTACACGGTGACGAAAGCAGGTGTGTTGGGGTTGACCAAGTATCTGGCGACGTATTTTGCCGGAAAAGATATCCGCATCAACGCACTGACCCCGGGTGGCGTATATAACAGCCATGACGAGGTCTTCACCGAGAAGTATGCTGCACGCACCGTGTTGGGGCGCATGGCGAATATTGATGAAATGAACGGCGCTATCCTTTTTCTGGCTTCGGATGCGTCTTCCTATATGACTGGTTCAAACCTGATTGTGGATGGCGGGTGGACAGCATGGTAAAACGCAGCGAAGTTTTGGCGGTGATCCCTGCACGCGGCGGCTCAAAGGGCATTCCGCGCAAAAACATCCGTGATTTTGCCGGGTATCCTTTGATCGCTTACAGTATCGCAGCTGGTTTGCAGGCGGAAACGGTAACCCGGGTAGTGGTGTCGACAGACGATGCCGAGATCGCAACTGTGGCATGCAAATATGGTGCAGAAGTGCCATTTATGCGGCCAACAGAGTTTGCTCAGGATAGTACACTTGATTTACCGGTTTTTGAGCATGTTTTGCGGACTTTGGCTGAGACGGAAGGATATAAGCCAGATGTGGTGGTGCAGCTTCGGCCAACCTCGCCAATTCGTCCGCTGACACTGGTGGATGATGCCGTGCGGCTGCTGCTGGAGAATCCTGAAGCTGGTTCGGTGCGGGGTGTGGTGCCTGCGGGACAGAACCCGCACAAGATGTGGCGGATAGATTCACAGAGCGGTAGAATGCAGCCTCTACTTCGGGTGGAAGGGATTACCGAGCCGTATAATGCGCCGCGGCAGAAGCTGCCACCTGTCTACTGGCAGACAGGTCATATTGACGCTATTCGTCCGCAAGCTATCCTTGAAATGCATTCAATGAGCGGGGATGTGGTCTTGCCGCTGCTGATCGATTCGAGTTTCACAGTGGACATTGACACACCGGCTGATTGGACGCGTTACGAATGGCAGGTACAACGCGGCGGTTTGAAGATGGTTTGGCCAGGTCGTGCGGGCCGACCTTTCCCGAACCAGGTTGACCTGGTTGTGTTTGATTTTGATGGCGTGATGACGGATAACCGGGTTTGGGTGGACCAGGATGGGTTTGAACTGGTGGCCGCAAATCGCGGTGATGGGGCAGGAATCAAGAGGCTGCGCAGGGCCGGGATTAAAGCAATGGTGCTTTCCACAGAAGAGAATCCCGTGGTGGCTGCTCGTTGTAACAAATTAGAGATACCCGCCTTGCAGGGGATTGAGGACAAGGGAACGGCGATACAAGCGTATTTAGCGGAGCATGACATTGATCCGCTGAATGTGATCTATGTTGGCAATGATTTGAATGATATGCCCTGTTTTCCGTTGGTTGGGTTTGGCGTGTCTGTTGCGGATGCAGTACCTGAGGTAAAGGCCGCAGCGGATCTGGTGCTTTCCCGGAATGGAGGCGATGGGGCAGTTCGAGAATTGTGTGAAATGATCTTGCAAAAAAGAGCCGAAAGGAGCTAACCCAAATGACTAAAACGATTCAGATAGGAAATCGCACTGTTGGCGAAGGGTATCCCACTTATATTGTTGCTGAAATCGGGATCAATCATAATGGTGATATGGAAGTAACGAAGGAGTTGATTCGCCGGGCGAAGAAAGCTGGTGTGGATGCGATCAAATTGCAGAAGCGCACACCGGAATTGTGCGTACCGCTGGAACAGCGCAGCCAGATGCGCGATACGCCCTGGGGATATATCACCTATATGGACTATCGGCAAAAGGTTGAGTTTGGCAAAGAAGAATATGAGGAAATTGACCGGTATTGTAAACAAGAAGGTATTAACTGGTTTGTCTCGGTGTGGGATGAAGAAGCTGCGGATTTCATGGAACAATTTGACCCGGTTTGCTACAAGGCGCCTTCTGCTTCATTGACAGACCTCCCCTTGCTGCGCAAGATGCGGGCAACGGGACGACCAATCATCCTTTCCAGTGGTATGTCTACCATGAAGGAAATTGACGCAGCCCTTGAGGCGATTGGGCAGGATAATATGCTGCTGTGCCATTCGACCAGTGCCTACCCCTGCCCACCGGATGAATTGAACCTGCGTATGATCAACACCTTGCAAGAAAAATACGAATGTCCGATCGGGTATTCCGGCCATGAGGTGGGTTTGATCACCAGTGTGGTGGCAGCTTCGATGGGTGCCTGCCTGGTCGAACGCCATTACACTCTCGACCGGGCGATGTGGGGCAGCGACCAGTCCGCCTCGGTGGAGCCGGCTGGTTTTGAGCGCATGGTGAAGTACATCCGCGTGACTGAGAAAGCTATGGGTGATGGCGTCAAGCGCGTGTACGATAGCGAATTGGCCGGCTTGCGCAAGTTGCGCCGTGTACGGGGGGCTCGGGATATCTAATGCCCTCAATTTCGTATAGTTTTGAGGCAATCAAGCGCCGGTGGGCACATCGGAACGCCAATCGGCGGTTCCAGAAGATGGGACTGCGCGTGAAAGAGCAGGCACCTTCGGGTGAAGGTGTTTTACCCGTCGTGTTCTTCAATGCGTCGACGCGCCTGGAAAACACCAGCCAGAATGCGGCGTTTTCCCAGTTGGCCAGTTGGGGGCTGCGCCTTTCCGGCACGCCGGTGGTGCATTTTGTGTGTGGTGCCGGCATGCCTCGCTGTGTGCTGGGCACTAACCGCGACGACACAGCAATTGCCCCGCCTTGCCGAAAGTGCATTTCTCAATCAGTGCGGACGTATACCGGTGCCAAAGCCGAGTGGTGTATTTATCATGCAGACGAGACATTGGAAGCGGCCCTGGCGGGGCTGAGTCTGGCAGAGATGGTGGATTTTGTGTATCAGGATTTGCCGCTGGGTGAACTGGTGCTTTCATCACTACGCTGGACACTGCGCCGACATCACCTGCTGGATGATGAGCCGACGCGGTTTCTTTGCAGCCAGTTTCTGCTTTCGGCGTGGTCGATCGCCCAGAAATTCTCTGCGCTGTTGGATAAGGTCAAGCCGCAGGCGGTAGTGGTCTTCAATGGAATGTTCTTTCCGGAAGCCACAGCCCGCTATTTAGCCCGGCGGCGCGATGTTCGGGTGATTACGCATGAGGTTGGTTTCCGGCCGTTGTCTGGTTTCTTCACTGCGGGTGCGGCAACGGCTTCACCGATTGACTTGCCGCCCGATTTTGTTTTGACCCCGAAACAGGAATCTGAGCTGGATGCTTATCTTGAGCAGCGTTTTCAAGGTAATTTTCAGATGGCAGGGGTGCGCTTCTGGCCGGAGATGAATGGTATGCCGCCAGCGTTCTGGGAGAAGGCGAGATCTTTTAAGCAGGTCGTGCCGATTTTTACCAATGTGGTCTTTGATACCAGCCAGACGCACGCCAATGTCGTTTTTCCGCATATGTTTGCCTGGCTGGGCATGGTATTGGAAGTGATCAGATTGCACCCGGAGACTTTGTTTGTACTGCGGGCGCACCCGGATGAGAATCGACCGGGCAAAGAAAGCCGGGAGAGTGTGGCGCAGTGGGTAGACCGCAACCAGGTCGACAAGCTGCCTAATGTTCATTACCTGGATGCAGATCAGTATATCAATTCGTATGAAGTGATCCAGGCGTCGAAATTCACGATGGTGTATAACTCGACCATCGGACTGGAAGCTGCCATTTTGGGTTCCACCGTACTTTGTGGCGGCGAGTCGCGTTTCACGCAGGATGAAATTGCCATCCTCCCGGAATCGCAGAGCGCTTTTCGCCAGAAGCTGGAAGAATTACTGCAATCTGAGCAGGTGGATACGCCGCCTGCGTTCAAGCAGAATGCCCGGCGATTTTTCTATTATCAGGTTTTTCATCGGGCGCTGCCGTTTGAGGAATTTTTATTGGAAGATAAATACTGGAAAGGGTACGTAAGGTTAAAGAATTTTGATTGGCAGGCCCTGCTGCCGGAAAATTCAGAGACGATGCGGGTGATCGTAAACGGCATTCTGGAAGAAGAGCCGTTTGCTATGCCTTAATTTTGGAAGATTAATTCATGAAACCAACTTGTTCGATCATCATCCGTGCCTATAACGAAGAAAAACACATCGGGCGTTTGTTGACAGGCATTATGCAGCAGACATTGAAAGATGTGCAGATCATCCTGGTGGACTCAGGATCATTGGATGCCACAGTGGGAATTGCATCACGTTTCCCAGTGGATGTGGTGCATATCCGCCCGGAAGACTTCACATTTGGACGCTCGCTGAACCTGGGCATTGCCCGGGCTGAGGCCGATGTTGTCGTTATGGCCAGCGCTCACGTCTATCCGGTGTATCCGGATTGGCTGGAAAAATTGATTGCCCCATTTGATGAGGCTAATGTGGCACTGGCTTATGGTAAGCAGCGCGGGGCAGAGTCGAGTCATTTTTCAGAACATCAAATTTTCCAGCACTGGTTCCCGGATGTATCCAAGCCCCGGCAGGATTACCCCTTCTGCAATAACGCCAACTCGGCTATCCGCCGCGCTTTGTGGCATGAACATCCATATGAAGAAGCCTTGCCTGCGTTGGAAGACCTGGCCTGGGCGAAGTGGGTGCAGGAGCAAGGGTATGACATTTCGTATGTACCCGAAGCCGAGATCATTCATGTGCATCAAGAAACCTGGCAATCAGTGTATAACCGCTACCAACGGGAGGGGATGGCTTTTAAGCAAATCTATCCTGATGCATATTTTGGAGCC
>JAIOTF010000355.1 GCA_021107195.1 Anaerolineaceae bacterium
CCTGCCACCCAATTTCGGGCTGTTTTTCGAACAAAAGCGGGGCATTTATCCCCTTTTTTAGTCGAAAAGCAGGTAAAAGTGGGGTGCTTTTATAGAAAAATGCTCTCTCCGACAAGCTGCTAGGTTGTAAAGTCGATTTAGGCACAAAGCGTTCACTCAAATTACAGTTCAAAGATGAGATCATTCAAGAGGCGATCCGTGTCACCTAGAGATGGCAAGCGCGAATTCAGGATATCTTCATCTGTTCTTACAATATTCTGGCATTTACTGCTGGGAAAGATTGCAGGATAACGCTAGTTTCACAAAAACAGACAAAACTACGCCGATCTAAGAAACTTTCTCTTCAATTGACTCTGAACTGGGCTACCTAAAAAACAGACAGTCCTTTTTTCATTTTTTCCTTTCTCAAAACGATTTGCTTAAAAGAACTTGTTAGATGTTTGTAAACAAGCCCTTTTATTGACACAGCCCCTCTTCCCCGGACTAAATTCCCCTATTGCATAAAGACAACCGGCGTTAGTCACAGATCAGCTCACAACTTTTGTTGTTCAACCACAATATGTGTAGAATGTTGTCGTCCATAAGAGTTGTATCCCGTCCCAGAAGAAAAGTCTGTTTTATGGGGCTATCTCAATCTCTGGAGATCCCATGTGCACCGTTATCTGATGAACATTTCCGTCATCCAACCAGGGAATACAGCAGCCAGCGAGAGTTTTTCTATCCAGGCGTATTTCTACTACCCCAGTCTGGACATGCTCGGGATTTTCCACTTGAATCACATAGACGGTTTTCCCAAATCGGTAGGTGACCTCATAATGGTCCCAATTCGAGGGAATGGCAGGCTGAAAATGTAGCCCTTCGGCACTGCGCCGGATGCCCAGGATCATTTCAATGCCCAGACGGTACATCCAGCTGGCTGAGCCGGTATACCATGTCCAGCCGCCTCGGCCGGTGAACGGTGGCGCCCCATACACATCCGCTGCCACCACATAAGGCTCAACTTGATACAGCCCGGCCTTTTCCTTCGAATCGCTATGCGAGATTGGGTTCAACAACCGAAATAGGTCGGCGGCTCGCTGGCCCTCACCGGCCTCTGCCAATGCCCAAACCGTCCACAATGCGGCATGTGTATACTGCCCACCATTCTCACGCACTCCCGGCGGATAGCCCTTGATGTATCCTGGCTCTAGACTAGAGGTATCAAAGGGCGGAGTGAATAGCAAAATCAATTGTTGGTCTTCTTTTACCAACTGGTCTTCCACGGACAGCATTGCCTGCTGCGCTTTTTGAGGATCTGCCCCACCTGAGATCACTGCCCATGATTGAGCAATTGCATCAATCTGGCATTCTGTATTTTGTGCGGACCCCAGCGGTGTGCCATCATCGAAATACGCCCGCCGGTACCAGTCGCCATCCCAGGCGTGTGCATCGATTGCATTTTTCAATTCCTCGGCCCGGCGCAAATAACTTGTTGATTTTTTTGTTTCACCAATTTGATTACATAATTGGGCAAATTTAACCAGCGTGTCATAAAAGAACCAGGCCAGCCAGACACTTTCGCCCTTACCTTTATATCCAACGCGGTTCATGCCATCGTTCCAGTCATGACTTCCAATCAACGGCAGACCATGCGGCCCACGAGAATCGGCTTTTTGGATCGCCCGGCAGCAATGTTCAAAAAGCGTGGCTGTTTCCTGCCCCACAGAATAGTGGTCATAGCGCTCCGTCTCATCTGATTTCAATGGATCAGCGTGTAAAAATAACCGTTCCTCTTGCAAAATAGCTTCATCTCCGCTGGCAGCAATATACAGCGCAGTTACATAGGGCAGCCATAACAAATCATCTGAACAGCGTGTACGCACCCCGCGGCTCAATGGAGGATGCCACCAATGCAGCACATCTCCTTCTTCAAATTGATGTTCGCAGGCTAGCAGCAGGTGTTGGCGGGTAAGCTGCGGCACACTATGCAAATAGGCCAATGAATCCTGCAATTGATCGCGAAAACCAAACGCCCCGCTGGATTGATACAGAGCGGTGCGGCCCCACATACGGCATGTCAGGGATTGGTATAACAGCCAGCGATTGAGCATCAAGTCCATTGCCTTATCTGGTGTAGACACCTGCACGCAGTCCAGAATCGTATCCCAGCGTTTCTGCATCTGTTCCCATGCAACGTTAACCTGCGCATAATCTTGATAGTGCTGTATCAGGGAAAGTGCCTCTTCCCTATTCGCCCCTTGCCCAAGCAAAAATGTTACTTCTTTCGTTTCACCAGGAGAAAGCCATAAAAGGACTTGCATGGCCGCACAGGGATCACGGCCGGCCTGAACCGTCCCTGACAACCCAAAGCGATGCAATGCTGTCGGGTTTGCCAAACTGCCTGAAGACCCCAAAAATTCATGGCGATCCATTGTGATACCGTTGGGGGCACGGGTAGCGGCCAAAAAAGCCGTCCGGTCAGAAAAATGATCGTTATACGGATTTTGTACCAGCAGGGCATGCTGGAGAGTGTCAAACGAGGGCTGGATATATGCCTGCGATTTTTCCCGATCAGTGCCGAGAACCCACTCGGCATAAAATACCGTCGAAAACCGGCTGATACGGGTGCGTTTTGACTCCAGCCTGAGCCGTACAAACTTAATGGGTGCATCCGGATCAGCAAACATCAAGACACTGGATTTCAAGCCGTGACTCTCATGCTCAAAGCTGGAATAACCGATGCCATGATGCACTAAATATGGTGCGTCTGCCGGGCAGGGCAGGGGGGTAGGCGACCAGAACTGGCCAGTCTCTTCATCCCGCACATACAACGCCTCACCAGAACTGTCCAACAAGGGATCGTTATTCCAGGTGGTCAACCGGTTTTCTCCGCTGTTCTCCGCCCAGGTGCAGCCACTGCCCGATTCACTGACCAGAAAGCCAAATTTGGGATTGGCAATCACATTGACCCACGGAGCTGGAGTGTGTTGGCCGGGCTGTAGATACATCACATATTCAGCACCGTCTTCCGAGAATCCTCCCCTTCCATTATCAAAACGTAATCCCGAAGGACGCTGGATAATCTGGCTGGCATCAGCCAGCACAGGATAAGCGGGCATAGTTGGGAAGAATTCAGGGTACTGGGTCAAGCGCGTTGATAAAGGAGCTAATTGCTCCTCGAATGTCCTGGAATCCGCCTCAAAAACGGCCAAGGCCGCAGCCTGTAATAATTTTTGGTCCTCTTCGGGCATAAGGTCTGCCCGCAGCAGGAAGATCCCTCCGTGGCAATTCAGCCTGGATGAAGCGCCTATGTGTTCCACCACGCGCAGTAAGGATTGTTGAAGTTCCATGTCATACGAAGTGTCACAGAAATTCAAAACGACCAGGTCCACCTGGATTTGCTTGCTGCGCCAATAGGTCTGGGCGCGCATCAGATCACTTAATAAAGATGCCCTGCCTTTTTCGGCTATTCTGTAAAGCACAATGGGATTGTCTCCAGAAATGCCGTAAGCCCACAATCCCGACTGCCCCTTGGTATTCGACGAAAGGATATTCGGCGCCGCACGCAAGGCCGTCTGAGGATAGAGCAGGGGAGATAACAATCGTTCAAATTGGCCGACTTCGAGCGGTTTGATCGCCAATTCAAACAACTCTCTTTCGCTGAAAGTTCTCGCCTGCTCCAGCGCATTATCCAGATTTGACCAATGGCGATACTGATTGACCGTATGCAGCAAATGCGAGCTGGTACTGGCGACCACGGTCAAAAATGCAAACTCTACCGTTTTATGAGCTTCAATTATTATTTCAAGCTGTAAAGCACAAATCGGGTCCAGACTGACCGGGGCCGGGCTGGAAATGACTGGTGCTTCAAAAAAAGCCGGGTGACGAATATTGCCGTGGCGGCCAAGAAAAGCTTCGCGATCCATCACATAGCCTACCTGCATTGCCTCAAAAGCATTCTTCATAACCAGCGTATGCCCAAAAAAGATAGGAGGTTCCTCGATAGAACGCGGACGTCTCTTAAAGATCAAAACAGGAGGTATGTCATTGCTGCGCTCGGGTAAAATATCCCCTTGAATAAACAGCTTATTGAATGCGGGGTGCCGGTGATCATCTGCCTGTGAAGCCAGTATAATCTCACTGTAACTGCTGATTATCAACCGTCTGGGAGCCCCCCCATTGTTGGTCAGACGAATACGACGGATCTCGACATTATCATCTGTAGGTACCGTTATGGTCATCCGTAATACCAGATCGGCGTCCCTGCGGGTGTATTCGGCTTTATGTGGATAGAATAAAACTTCCTGATAATCCGGTGGCTTCTGAACCGGCTGATCGGTAGCAGACCACAACTCGGCACTATCCATGTCATATAAATAAACCCAGCTGCCAAATCGATCTTGGGTCGAATCAGCCTGCCAGCGATTTATATCCATGCCTTTCCAACGGCTGAAACCTGCTCCGGCCTGGTTCAAAACAACGGTGAAATTATCGTTCGATAAACAATGAACCTGCGGGAAGACATTGTTAACAGATGGTGACCACGGCTGCATTTCCAAATGGAGCGGTGCCGCACGGTCGGCGGCCTCCAATTCTTCAACATGCGGGAAATCCAAAGGCGGCTGTTCCGGCATCTGCTCATACAGCAGCATTTCGAATGTATTCACCCGGCTGTCCGAGTGAAACAGATGCACAAAAAGATCGTCTCGCAAAGTATTGGCCAAAGCGGCCATAATCATTCCCTGGTGATGTGCCATGTAGGATTGGACAATTTTGCCTTTCTGACTGCCGGTACGGGAAGTCGTGAAGTCAAGTGCCTCATAAAAACCATACGGACCCTGTAAGCCAGCGGCACACATCTGCTGCATATTTTCCAGAACTGCATGGGGTGCATAACGCAGCGCCAGCAATGAGGCATAGGGCGTGATCACCAGATCTTCACTCAAACCGCGTTTGAGCCCCAGCCCAGGTACACCAAAAGCTTTATATTGATAATTCATCTGTGAATCAAAGCTGTAATATCCCGACTCAGAAATGCCCCAGGGAATCTTCTGGCGCTGCCCATAGTTCATCTGCCGGGCAACAGCCGTCTCAATACTCTGATCCAGCAATGTCCCTTGGGGGGTCAACATGAAAAGGGTCGGCATAAGATATTCAAACATGGTTGCACTCCAGGAAAGCAAGCAGCGCTGGCCGTCTACTTTGGTAACCGGCCGCCCTAGATGCAGCCAATGTTTAAGCGGAACATCTCCTTTGGCAATCGCCAAAAAACTGGTGATCCTGGCTTCAGAAGCCATCAAATCATAATAATTAGGGTCCAGTTTTGCTGTTTCATAGTTGTAGCCGATATGAAAGGACTTTCGCTCCCCATCGAATAGAAACTGAAAATGCATCTCGGAAAAGTTGGCTTCAACCGCAGTCCTCAAAGACGTGACCTCTGCTTGAAACATTTCTCTGTTCTTCGCAAGCTCACCTTGCAAACCCGTGCACCAGGCAAGCGCGTTCTCTACTTCCCGACCCTGGGGCGTTCTAAGAATCATTAGCTCTTGACGCAGAGTTCTTAATTTCTCATGAAGTTCGTTCTGCACGCCTAGCAAGGAACGCAAAGTGGGTGAAAACGCCGCAACAGACTGTGCTTCCCGCCACGCGGTTTGCAATCCCGCGGGCAGACCTTGCGCAGAAAAAAGTGAAGGGGGCTTCAAAAAAGAACGCGTCCAGGGCAGTAAACGATTCGTCTCCTTTTGCATTTGACTCAATTGGTGATTGGCACGTCTCAACCATAGACGAGTCGTATGCAAGTTTTTTTGTTCAAAATTTTTCAGGTTTGCTTCAATAAATTTCACCAAGTCTGTCTCGATGGCTAGCCATTCAGTCGGAATGGATTCCGTCAAAGCCGCAGGCCATTTCGTACGCTGTGTGGCCAATTGGTCAATTTCACGGCACAATGCATCCAATTCATTGAGAATGGGTTGGATTTTCTTTTTTACCAATGACTGTGTAAGAATCGTACGTAGTACAGAAAAGGTGTCGATCAAGGCCTGAAATTGCGCCCAGCGCAGAACATCATGATCCAAAAGAGAGGGTAAAAATCTATCCAGCATTAAAAAACTGGCCGCCAGATTACCACTATCCACCGAAGAAATATAACGGGGCTGCAACGGCAGCAGTGATTGTGTATTGTACCAATTGAACAGATGACCATTAAAGCGTTCAAGGCGATCCAGACTCTTCTGAGCGTAAGTCAAACGGGTGATCAACGTCACCGGGCCCAAATATCCTAATTCATAAACAGCGATATAGACCATTAAAAGCATGCCGATATTGGTAGGGGAGGTGCGATGCGCGACCAGGCCACGCGGATCCTCCTGAAAATGATCAGGGGGCAACCAATGATCCTTCGGCCCTACAAAGCGTTCAAAAAAGAACCAGGTACGGCAGGCTTGTTCACGCAGACGCTGGCGATCCTCACTCGACAGCACCTCCTCTTTAACAATGATCGGCGCACTGATCCGTTCAGCCACCCAGATTGAACTCATCCAGAGTACCAATAATGGAATAGCAGCCGCCAGGTACCAGAAACCTCTCAACAGTAACGGCAGGAGTAAAAAACCCGAAAAGACAGAGGCTGTTACGAAATGATGCCAAGTCACTCCCTTATGAACTTCTTTTGCGACCAGGCTAACAGAATGCCGAGTTGTTGCCCATTGCAGCAGCCGTTTGTGGGAAACCCATAACCGAAACAACACGCTGCTAATCGCATCCAGCATCACCAATGCTTCATACGGCAAGAAGATCAACTGTAACAGACAGCGGTACAAGCTCATTAACACTAATTTCAAATCTTGCCGGGAAGACCGCTTATGCACCCTCTGCCAAACATAACGATTCGCCGAAGAAAGCAGCGGCAGCAGCACGACCAGAAGCGCAACCACTGACCAGTACCAGGGTGGGCCGGGGAACCAGAGCCAACCTGAGATGAGCAAAACCATCAATGCCAATGCCTGCAAACTGCGCAGAAGATTGTCGATGATTTGCCACCGGTCAATGATGGACAATGGAGACTGGGATTTCTCTCCTTTAAAAAGCCAGGGAAGTAATTGCCAATCACCGCGCACCCAGCGGTGCAAACGCTGCATATATTCTCTGTAAGTGGATGGAAAATTCTCCATCAATAAAACATCCGTGACCAAACCTGCCCGACCAAAGAAGCTCTCAAACAGATCATGGCTGAGCAGGCTGTTTTCCATGACCCGTCCTTCCAAACAGGCTGAAAACGCGGCAACATCATAAATGCCTTTGCCTACATAAATACCTTCGTTGAACAGATCCTGATACACATCAGACACAGCCCGCGTATAAAGATCAAGGCTCGTATCCTCTGTGAATATCCGTGACAACCAGGTACGGCTGGCGCTGGCGGGCCTAACTTGTACCCTGGGCTGCAGGATTGCATACCCCCTGGTAACTTTGCGTTTTTCCATATCCAGAACGGCCTGATTCAATGGATGCGCCAATGTGCTAACCAACCGGCAAGCCGTGTCGGGAGGCATTGTAGTATCCGCGTCCAGCGTAATTACATAGCGAATCTGAGGCAAAATTTCCACATTGCCGATCTGGGTAATATACGTTGTCTCGCCCTGCCCCATGATCAGGCGGTTAAATTCCATCAATTTTCCGCGTTTTCTTTCCCAACCCATCCAGCAATTCTCCCCATCGTTCCACAGACGCTTACGATGGAAAAGCAAGAAAGGCCCCTTTTCAGGTGCTTGGGGTGCATACCGTTTATTGAGAGATTGAATGCCTTGGACCGCAAAAGCCAGGATTTTTTCATCTTCAACTGTATTCTGCTGGGCGGCGTCACGGAAGTCACTCAAAAGTGCAAAAGATAAATCGGGGTCGCTGTTCCCCAGGTAATGCAGCTCAAGTTGGTGGAGAAAAAAGTGCACTTCTACTTCATCTGTCAACATACAGGGAACGGCTACCATCGTCCGGCAATCAGCCGGAATGCCTTTTGCAAAAGACATTTTTGGCAGAATGCGTGGCGGTACAATCTGCGTGACCAGATTATTGACCAGTACCACTGCCATGGAACTGGCCAGAAGCAGCGCCAGGATCAACAACAAACAGGTTTGCAGCCAGGAAAATGTATATACTTGGGAGACCCACCAGGCCGGCAGCGAGAGGGCCAGGGTTAAAAAAGCGATGCTGCCCAGATAAAAAAACGTCGGATGGCGCAAAATGAAATTCATAAGCCTTTTTGCTTTTCCAGGCTTGAAATCAATCTTCTTTTCAAGCAACGCGCGTCCGGCATCCATCAGATAAAAACCGACATGCTTTTCAATTTCTCGATCCCCCGAACTTGTTTCAGCCAGAGAAAGCGCCGTCAATGTCACCGCTTCTTCCGTCATCTGGCTGCCAAAAGTCAATTCTTCGATCATGGAGCGGTAACGGTCGAGTGTCTCAAAATCCATTTCAGGGTAAATGCCCGCCGGGTCGTTGTGCAAAAGGCATTCAATAACGCTGACCTCCTCAAAAAAAACACTCCAATCAGTTGCGCTGATTAATCGCAGCGCAGGGATTATCCTGGAGACCAATACCTCTGGACTTTCTTCTGGCGGTAAGCGAACCGCCACATCCTGCTCTGCCAACCATCTCGTTTTCTGGCCAGTGATACTGGATATCGCCAGAGACAGCATCTCTAACAGGCTGATGCGCAGCATGGTAGGCAATGCCCACAATTCGCCCATGTCCAAAGTAGAGACGGTTTGGAATATTTCCACCGCAGAACGAATATGAACCAAATCCAATATAGCTGCACGATTCATGAGAATCTCAGCCGCCAGCACATATACCCGCGGTAGACCTTCTCCTGGCCCATCTGCTAACCGCGGTAATTGACGTTGATAGGAAATAGGTAAATCTTCACACACCTGGTGGAAAGCCTGCTGGACAAAAACGAAATTGTCCAACATCCATTCCGCAGCGGTTGTGAATTGTGCGGGTGAGGAAGATACCTCGCGGAAATATGCATGCCCCCGCTCTAACGCAGCTTCCAGTACAGGCAAACGTTCCAAAAAATGACTGTGTACCTTAACAGCTATTGGGAAAACTGGTTGAGCCGCCAAACGAAAAAAAGCCCTGCCGGTCATTTGCTGTGTATTCACAGGACTGGATGCAGAGGATGACTCATGCGAATCCTGTCCCATCGGAGGTTCTACCATATCATCAATGCCCTAAACGCTGTTGTTGTGAATCGTCAAACTGGGAGATATCCGAATCGCTAAAATTGAGATCCTGCACGATCAATAATGGGGTTTTACCAAATACGATCAGATTCATAGCGACGCTGCCAAACGGCCACTTATTTTCGCTGGAATATCCATGCGCGCACAATACCACCAGATCAATCTTTTCCCGGCGGACAATATCATGTATTGCCGAAGTGGTGCTGGTACAAACCTGCACCAAAGGTGCAATCTTAAATTCCTCGCAGGTCAACCGGTAACACACCTCTTTGAGATAATGGGTTGCCTCGTTCCGGTTTCGATCCACGAGATCCCCTGCCAGCAGAAGTTCTTCCTGAGTCAATGGCGTGCGCCGCGGCATCTCGGGCTGCGCCACCAAATGCAATGGGAGCAAAAGCGAATTGTGATTGCGTGCGATCCATGTCGCCGCCGATAAAGCACACTCTGCCCGTGCCGAAAGATCCAAAGGAACCAAAATTTTCTTGTATTGCAACGCTTTAAAATTGGGCAGCTTGGTTGAATCAGCACGCACAATTAATACCGGCAAGTATGCCTGTGAAATGATCTGTTGAACCACGCTGCTGATATTCCAGCCACTGTAACCACTCAATCCATGGCTGCTGAGAATTATAAAATCTGCCTGTTTGGCTGCTGCATACTCCATAATTCGTTCAGCAGTTGGGCCTTCCAATATTGCTACGTCAATATTCATGCCTTCCTTGCGTAGGTATCGGGCAACTTTGTCCAAATAAAGCTGTGCTTCTGCTTTTTCCAGTCGCCAATCAAAAAGATCGACCAGATCTTCCCTTTCATTTGCCAATCCATTGAGGACGCGCACCAAGGTCACTTTCGCTTGAAATGCTTTCGCAAAAGCCACGGTATGCGGCAGGACACATTCTGCTAAAATTGAGCCATCCAAAGGAACCAACACATGTTTAAACACTTTACAACCTCAGGCCCCCTAATAAAAAAACCCCGCCAATCATATCGGCGGGGCAGATGATAACTACTATGCTTCTCAGGCCAATTTCCGCCTGCGATGGAACGTCAATGTTCACAACGTTATTATTAATATTATAGCACGCCGCTTCCGAGAATTAAATAATTTCATGAAATAAGCACATTTGAATAAAACTGTGTTCATCTAGGGAATTCTTACTATTGACGTTCACCAAAGTTAGTTAACTAATGGTGCTATTACTTCGGTGAATAAACCTCTAAAGCACAAGCAGTATATTGTACATGGTGTTTCTTGCGTCAGTCGTCTTGCATCTCGTTTTTCCATACTTTCAGTACGCTATATTTTCACTGTTTATCGGCCGGAGTAATAATGAAATATCATCTCGATAGGGGTCAGGCTGCCAATTGACTCCATTGCGTATAAAGTGATGATCACTGCCTCCTATTGGCTCGGGACGGTTATTTCTCTTTCTTATAGCCCACAGGCGACGAGTTTTGTGGGGGCCTCGCCGAGTTTCATTGCAATGCGTTTCGATAAGGAAATCTGATCATTCGCTAACCCAGTGCCCACTCTGTCGCCTTCAGGCGACAGAGTGGGCACAAGGAATAGAGAAGAACAGTAGTCATTGGTTGGCATCTTGCTTCAATAGGAATCCCTGCCCAGAATACGGTCTACATTGTACCTTGAGCGGAAGTTCGGATGACGTGAAAAGCGCGGCCTTCTCGCCAAATAGTCTATTTGCGTTTCATCCACGCAAAGCCCAACAGTCCAATTAGATTGACCAGCATCACAAGGCCAAAGGCATCACCAATTTTCGGGTAAGGGGTTTTGATTGAACCAACGGGAGTCATCACCATCTGTTCGTTGCCCCATACGCCTGCATTTTCTTTTTCGAAAATATCTATGCGATTGACCACACGTCCATAGGCATCGGTGACAATGGAAACCCCAGCTCCTGTTTGGCGGTAGATCGGCATACCATTTTCCACAGCACGGAAAGTTGCCATCCCAGCGTGAATATCTCGGATTTCCAGCCAGTCATTCGCTGGGATGAAAAGTAGATCAACATCTTGCTTCCCAGCTTGCTTAATGGCCGCTGGAAAATCGGCATCCCAGCAGATAACCGCGCTCAATGTGCCGTAGGGTGTTTCCACGGTTTGTAACTCACCGCTGCCTGTGACAGATCCTTCGAATTGGGTGCCGCCGTATTTATAATGTTCAAGGACAATCTCGCCGTTCGGATCGATGATGCGGACAACATTGTGGTAGAGTTCTTCGCCGGCTGGGTCCATCGTCGCAGTCGGCAGCACCAGGTAAATGCCTTCTTCCTGGGCGAGGCTGGCGGCGTTTACCAGCAATGCGTCCACTTCTTCCCGAAAGCCCATTCCTGCCGCTTCTTGCAGCACGACAATCCTCGCGCCTTTTTGGGCCATGATTCGCACTTGCGACAATTGCTGTATGTGCAGTTCTGTAACCGCTTCATGGTATGTTCCCTCGTCGCCGTCTTGCCACAGCGCCATCATGGAAACAAACCCATCTTCCGGTAAAGAAAACCCTCCGATTAGAACCTCTTGTGGGGTGGAGGTGGCCAGCGCCATCCGTCCAAAACCATATCCGAAAACCAGAGCCAGCACTCCGGTAAAGATCAACACACCGCGGCGGATATTCATCCACTGAAAACCGTTTCCCCAAATGTAGCTGACTACACTGGCAAACCAACTGACGATGAAAGGGATACCCCACATCCCGGTGATGGATGTTAATTGCATCAGGGCGGTGAAACCTGTTTGTGAATACGCCCCTGCACCAAAGGAACCAAATGGGCTGCCGGAAGAAGAGAAGAAATCTACCGCAGTGACACTGATCGGGTAAACGAGCGTAAGCCAAAAAGGCGTTAATCCTTCCTGTGTCCAACGCCGATAATATAAGCGATCCACGACGAAGGGTACCAATGAGATTGGCGCAGCAAAGAAGATAAAGAAAAGCGGCTCTGCCATCGGATGCAAAAATCCCATTGCGGTCGCGCCCTTCCAGGCAATGATAGTGGGCACGGCAATTGCCAACCATAACCACAAAAAGGCACGGTCACCCTTTTTGCTGTCGCGGTAAAAGCGCATGGCAAAAACCGGCGCAAACCACGCCGCCAGCGGGGTGTTCCAGCGAGCGCCAACAAAAAGGGTCAACGCGGCAAAAAGCGCCAGCCACAGGTATTTTAGATTTTTTTGATCGTTTGTCATAATAATAACCTCCAAAAGTTAGTTTCTCAAATTTGCCCTCTCAGTGTATCCATTCTTGAACAAATCCACATCGTCCTTCTTGCACAAAAGACAGTACAAGTGGACATTGTCCACTTGTACATTACCTAACCCTGTCAAATCCTGTACAATCAAAACATGAACGAAGTGGGCATCCGCAGAGAAAACCTCACCAGATTCCCGTTTTATATTTTCATCACCATCCTGCTGGGCGGTATTGGGATATTTGGTTTTATTGCAAATTGGAAAGCTGATCAACCTACCCTTGCCAAGCTGAGTACGATTCTTGTGGCGGCACATCTTGGGCTTTACTGGCTCAATCTCAGGCAATTACATCGCCTGCGTTGGTGGATCTTTTATTACATCGCGCAGACTGTTCTTATCGTCGTCATCGCCAGTCTCCCCTATAGCGGAGATGCAAACTTGTTTGGTCTCAGTTTTCTTGGTTCAGCGACCATCTCGATCATCGGGGAGTCCTTGGGCTTATGGGGTAATACACGCCGAGCGTTCTTTCTTGGGTTGCTTTATCTTGGCATCTCGCTCGGGATATTTTTTATTAAAGTTGAACTTGATTTCGTTTTCCCTTATTTATTACAACTCCTGGTCAACGGCGGGTTCATTGTGATTATCATGATCATTTTCAACCAACAGCTCAAGGAGCGCCAAAAGGCTGAAGACTTAGCCGAGATTCTTGAGAGCGCGAATGCCAAACTTGCTTCTTACGCGGCGCGCAATGAATCGCTCACTTTGCATGCTGAGCGAGAACGGATGGCGCGCGAACTCCACGACACTCTCACACAAGGTGTAGCCGGGTTGATTTTGCAGTTGGAGGCGATTAAAGCTTATCAGCAGCAAAGCGATCATTCGCAAGCTGGAAAGATTCTTACACAGGCTTTGGGCCGCGCCCGCAATACACTCAGCGAATCCCGCACCACGATTGAAGACCTGCGAAATAAAGATGCAGATTTTCAAAAGATTATTGAAAAACTGGTCGAGCAATTTGATGCGGTGGGAAAAACAGATTGTGAGCTGGTCATACAATTGGAGACCGAAAAACCGATTCCTCAGCATATTCAGCATCACGCCCGCCGTGTGCTGCATGAAGCCCTCGTTAACATCCAGAAGCACGCGCAAGCCGAAGCGGCGAGCGTTTCGGTCATCCAAAGCGGAAACGCGCTCAAGCTGAGCATTCATGATAATGGTGTTGGCTTCGACCCGCAGCAAGTTCCCATGTGCGGGCATTTTGGCTTGCAAGGTTTTCAGGAGCGCGCCCAACTGACCAACAGTCGTTACACACTCGTCAGCGCCCCTGATGAAGGCACAACCATCGAATTCATTTTTCCTTTGGATGAAACTGGAGATAGAACGTGAGCGACCCTATCCGCGTACTTATTGTTGATGACCATCTCATCATTCGCGAGGGGCTGCGCCTGATCTTTGATACTGTTCCGCAAATCAAATTAATCGGTGAGGCTGTGAATGGACAGGAAGCCCTCACGCAAGTGGACGCGTTCTTCCCTGACGTCGTCCTGATGGATTTACAGATGCCTGTCATGGATGGCATTACTGCTATCGAAACTCTGCTCCAATCGCACCCCGAACTTGCCATTATTATTTTGACCACTTACAAAGAGGATGATCTCCTGTTGCGCGGATTAAAGGCAGGCGCACGGAGTTACCTGCTCAAAGATACCGACCGCCAGACTCTGATTGATACGATTCAGGCCGCCGCGCGTGGTGAAACCTTACTTAAGCCAGAAATGTTGCAGCAAGTTCTCAGGTATCAACAAAAGCAGTCAATCCCAGAAAGCAATACTAAAAATCCTCTGACTGACCGCGAATTTAAAGTACTGCAAATGGTGGCTGAAGGGGCACGCAATAAAGAGATTGCTTACAAACTGGGGATCACAGAGCGCACCGTCAAAGCGCACCTCAATCATATATACCAGAAGCTTAATGTCGATTCGCGCGCAGCTGCTGTCGCGACGGCAGCAAAAGGCGGGATTTTATAGTTATTACTCCAGTGAATATACCTCTAAAGCACTCTTCGGATGAATAACCGCTGTTTGGCCGTTTTGGCGTGTTCCCTTTGATTTTGGGTTTTCCTTGTTTCTTTTTCAGACGGTTGTTTTCATCCCGTAAGCACTGTGTCTCTATTTGGATGTCTCGTAACTCTTTCGGTAATTTTTCAACCATGTTCATGAGTTCTGCTTAATCAACTCGCGCGGTTTCATCTTCTATGGCTTTCAGGTTCAGGTTATCAATTATCATGTCCTTAGTTTACTTGCTTACGACAAAACTTAAAAAGCTTCAGCTTCTATCTCCCCATTTTTGAGATGATACAAAAAAGAATAAACTGTACATTAACTATTTGGTTAGTCCCTTTGGTTAAATAAGCCTGCAAAATCTTTTTTGTCGTTGGGGTTTTTATCTGGTTGACCAGCGGTGGATTATGATTGCACCTATGCCAATGAATATTGCAGCAAACAAAAAGAGAGCAGTATAAGACCAATGCTGTAAAAACAAACCTGCTGCAAGAGATAGAAAAGCGACAGGTAAGGTGAGAACCGTATTAAGCCCTGCGTAGGTGCTTCGTTTAGCTGCCGGAGCTACTTCGAGTAGTGCACTCTGAAAACCTACTCTTCGACCATCGGAGGTTGCACCCACCAGGAAAAATACTGGCAACAAAGCCATCCATCCGAGTGGGCTAAGGGCAATAGCTAATAGAGGGGTCAAAGCTGAAGTAATGGCACAAAAGAACAGCATACGGCGGCTGCCAGAAAGGTCTACGAGGCGTGCCCAAACCAGATTTGAAAGTGCGCCACCCGATACTTGCGCCAGTAAAAACCACCCGATGGTTTCTGTGGGCGCACCCAATGTGTTACGGGCATAGACGATATAGAATGGCAGTGCCATTAAACTGAATCCAGTCAGGAGCTGTGCAGCGATTAATGTTTTCATTCGGCGGCTGATCATCAGAAGCTGTTGCCAATATTCATTCCAGGACTGTGATTCCACTTTAACAGTGGTGTTGATGGGTTCCCGTATTGCCCAAAAACCCAGTGAGGCGATGGCCAGTCCGATGGCAGCCAGCCCAAATAGCATAGCGTAATTATTGGGATAGGGCACATTCGCCAGAATTTGTCGTGCTGCTAACGCCGCGCCCAGGGAAAGCGGTCCTGCTAAAGCGCCTTTACCACCAAAAAATGCCCCGCGTTTCCCTTCAGGAATAATTTTTCCAATGATGTCGGTATATGGTATGTTCGCCAAGCCACCGCCGGCATAGAAGACGATCAACATGGCCACCAATATCCAGGCTAATGTCATTGGTTGTTGGCTGCCAATGGCATAAATAAGCCATGCCAATGTTCCCCAGCTAACGACCCGTAATGAAATAGCGAATATTAAATATGGCAACTTTCGCGGGCGGGGTTCAATCCAACGTGCAGCGAAAAGCTGTGGAAGCGCTCCGGCCACGGTCAGGACGGTGGCAAGGCCACCTACCCAGACGGTTGAGCCGGTCAGGTCGACCACAAAAGCGGAAATAACAGTTGTTGGTTGTGTTAATGCCATACTCAAGGCCAAAAAAGCGCCATGCCATAATCCAGCGATGAAGTTGCGGCGATTGATAGACGATTCTGCTTGGGCAATGTGTGAACTTACGTTTTCTTTTTCTAAATACATCAGACACCTTTAATCAGTCTTGAAATTGAATGGTTGTTCCTGCAGGACAGGCATTGACCTGACTTCCGAAAGCATTTTTTAACTTTCTAAAAGCATTCTCGCTAGTGCAGTGGTTGGGATAGAAGGATATGTTCTGGAAATGTACTGCAAATGTACCGACCACATGTTCCAGATTTTGATCATCAGCAGATATCAAATGCATACCGCCAATTACGGCAATTATGGGCGTCCCAAAAATTTGCTCCACATGAAACAGCGTATTTAGAATCCCTGCA
>JAIOTF010000002.1 GCA_021107195.1 Anaerolineaceae bacterium
CCCGAATAATTCGCTGAATTGTCTCTTGTCGAGGTTTTGGACAGTAAAACAACCTGAAATTACTCGTTTATTGACGTAAAATTGGTTTTTGATATTCCTTTTCATAAGACATTTATCCAAAGTCCAAATTAAAAATACTTTGAAATTTGCGCAATAGTAAGCTGACACACAAGGGTGGGTTGGTAACCCACCTTAAATGTTTTTCTTTGCGCCTTTGCGACTTTGCGTGAGATAATTTTTTACCTACTGCCCTACCAAATTCCGCATCACCAGGTCTGCCAGGCGCAGATCAAAAGGCGTATCAATATCCACCCAGACTTCATTTTGCATCACGTAACCATAGGTATCATCAACGTACCAGGTTCCCTGCTCCAGCAAGAGCTGCGGGCGGGCAATGAAGATCGCGCCATTGAGTTCGAAAGCGGGGGGCACATCCTGGCGGCGGGCAATAAAAGGCTGACCGGGAAAATAGTCCTGTAATCGCTGGTCGGCACCAACCTGCCGCAGCCACTGCGGGGGATGCTTGACCGGGGCCACGCTGACGACAGCCTCAGCCTGCTTATCCAGCGTCAGGGAAACCGCCCCGTCAATGTCGGCAGTAGTGATGAAAGGGGTAGTAGCCTGGAGGCACATCAAATAGTCGGGGGAATACCCCTCATGCGCTTCGAGCCAGCGCAGGGCATATTGCAGCGCGGCAATGGTGGGCGTTTCATCCCGGGCATATTCTTCAGGACGCAGGTAAGGCGTCTCGGCGCCCCACTGCCGGGCAACATCTGCAATTTCCTCTGAGTCAGTATCAACGATCAGGCGGGAAATACTTTGAGAAGCGCTGGCAGCATCAATGACCCAGGCAATCAGAGGTTTGCCAGCCAACGGGGCAATGTTCTTTTTGGGAATGCCCTTTGAGCCGCCCCGGGCAGGGA
This sequence comes from Anaerolineaceae bacterium, assembly GCA_021107195.1. Lineage (GTDB taxonomy): Bacteria > Chloroflexota > Anaerolineae > Anaerolineales > Anaerolineaceae > SMBSF63. The sequence continues at coordinate 924 of JAIOTF010000002.1, forward strand.
TCATGGTCAGGATTTCGGTCATGTGCACCTCGCAATTTTCCAAACTCTCGTCAACCCTCCCTTGAATTGCGAAGCAATTCGGGGGAAGAATAACACTTCACTACGGCGCCGCTTCCCAGATGGGATAGCGCAATTTCCATTCTCCATTCTCTTTCTTCCAGAGATGATGCGAGCGGAATTTATCGCAAAGCTGCATGAACTCTTCCGGCTTCATTTCAATATAATCCATCACATCCTGGAAATAACGGTCGGGGAATTCACCATCATATTTTTTAACAAGTGCCACGCCTTCCTCGCGGGTGAGATGCTTATTACGGATCTCCTGCGAGGCATCGTAAGTGGCGCGGCCGATGCCGAATTTGATCCAGGTCGTGTAATAATGCAGATCATCTATCTTGTCGTCAATGCTGTTGTACTTGGCGTAAGTGCCTTGCGTGCGGAAGGGGCGCGCCTGGAAACCGGTATGCTCGACGGCGTAGTAATAAGATTCCTGCGGGGTCCACTTAAGATAATAGCCAAGGTAATGCACTTCGATATTACTCTTCGCCAGCTCATCAGCGTCAGCGGGCAGGTAGGTGCGTACATCGTTCAAGGTCATCCCATACTCGTCCATCAATCGTTTAACCGGCACGCCAGCCAGCCACAAGTCATCAAAACTCTGATAGGTGAAATAAGACTTGTCACGCATTGAAGATGCATTATCAGCAATCGGATTACCGTACTCGGCTTCATTCTCGCCGTAGAAAATGAGGGGCACATCGTATTTCAAAGCGATCTTGGGGGCGATGAATTTCTGCCCCAAAATGAAGGTCTGGAAAGGGTGAAGCAGGTTTTCAAAAGAAAGGCGGGTCAATAATTGATGCACGCGTCCATTAGGTTTGAACGAAATATTATCGAAACCGCCGACATTGATCCAGTTCTGGAAATTCTGCCAGCCATAATCAGTATAGAGGGTTGGCGGCCAGGTGACGGTCAGGGGGTGCATACCGTATTTGTATTTGAGCACATGAGCAGCGTAGGCGCTGTCTTTACCGCCGCTGCCGGGCACGACGCAGTCATAATAACCATCTGTGCGGCGATGCTGGTCCAGCAATTTAACCAAATCCTTTTCACGCTGATCCCAATCAATCTGCTCTTTGACCTCGGCAAAGCGGCAGGCATCGCACACGAAATCCTCATCAAAGTGCATATAATTTGCACCTTTGCGTTCAGGTGTATGCTTGAACTCCGGGATGGAGGCCGGACGCTGATTCGACATAACACATTTTTTACAATACTTCACTTCCTGGGGAAGCCCGTAAAAAGCTTCTGGTTTTTCCGTCATGCTGCTCTCCTTAATTTCGCGCCGATTTGCAAAAAGCGGCGATGTTTTCATAGATATGCAGCCCCTGCGGGCCGCTGCGTTCCGGGTGGAATTGCGTGGCAAAGATGTTCTTATGGCGCAGGCTGGAGCAAAATTCGACATTGCCATAGGTCGTGGTTGCTAAAACCACCTCCTGGCTGGCAGGTTTAACATAAAACGAGTGTACGAAATACATGTACTCATGCTCAGACACACCAGCAAGGAAGGTGTCTTCCCAATTGGCCGGAGCAGGCATGTGGATGCGGTTCCAACCCACCTGCGGTACCTTCAAAACCCGGCCACTGGCATCCTGCGGTTTCTCAAAAGGAAGCACCTGACCTTCAATCAGGCCCAACCCCTGATGATGACCAAATTCAAAACTCTCGGTCATCAAAAGCTGCATGCCCAGACAAATCCCCACCAGCGGGATGCCTTCGGCAGCCACCTGATGAATAACTTTGCTGAGACCCGATTCGTGCAGTGCCAGCATGGCATCCTCATACGCTCCAACGCCGGGGAGAATGACCACATCGGCGGCGAGAATGGCGGTGGAATCATCGGTGACTTCGGCCTGCATACCAACATGCTCGCAAGCCAGTTTAACACTGTAGAGATTACCCAGGCGATGATCAACAATGGCGGCCTTGATATTGAAATCTTCGTTCATTCCTGTGCCTTGATGATCTGCTGGCGGACGTCAATCCCCTCCTGCGCCAAATGGTCTTTCAGGGCAGGCAGGGTGGTTTCCTGGATCCTGGAAAAACCAATACTGCCGCGGCGCCCCTGCAAAAACTCGACATTGCCCTCAGCGGAGAACTGCTCTTCGGTATAAGCCTGTTGGCGGACAACATTGTAATGCAAAAGAGAAGCAATACTGACGGCATCTGCTTTGCCTTCCTGAATCACCTGGAAGACATGCTCGATATTTCCAGCTCCGCCGGCAGCGATGACAGGAATAGAAACCAGTTCTGCAACCCGCCGGGTGAGTTCAAGATCAAAGCCCTCGCCGGTGCCTTCCTGATTGATTGAAGTGATCACCAATTCACCAGCCCCCAAAGCCTCTGCCCGCTGAGCCCATTCGAAAACATCCACGCCTGTCTCCTGGCGGCCATACTCGACAAAAGCCTCGTATTCACCATCGGCGTGTTCGATGGCTTCAATAGATACCACGACAGTGGAAGATCCAAAAACACGGGAAGCAGTGCGAATGAGCTCCGGGTTTTCAATGGCGGCGGTATTCAATGATACTTTGTCAGCACCCGCCCGCAGCACGGCACGGATATCTTCCACGCTGCGCAGGCCGCCGCCGACACACAGGGGAATGAAAATTTCGCGGGATGTCCTCTCAACAATATCAAGGAGACTGTTGCGGCCGTAGAGGCTGGCGACAGCATCCATATAGATCAATTCATCGGCGCCGTTGTGGTAATAATGACGGGCAAAATCTTCCGGCTTGCCCATCACGCGCAGCCCTTCG
>JAIOTF010000334.1 GCA_021107195.1 Anaerolineaceae bacterium
CACAAAATGTCGCAAAAACCTCGTAAAAACGGTTCCAAAGCAACTTTTTCCGTGGATAGCAGCAACGTGGATTAATTATTCGGTAGTCTGGGCAAAACCCACTTCTGCTCAAACCCCCGAATAATTCACCGAGTATCTTCAAACTACATTTTTACAGCGTCAACACGTTTAGTTTTGCCTGTTTGTTGACGAAAAATCAACCATTGATTTCCAAATTCAGACTTTTGGGAGGACCGCCCCAAAACCGTTTGTCCAAAGTCCAAATTAAAGTCATAGGGGTCTGTCACCTCACCTGTACTACACCGAGCCTTGCGCAAGCGCAAGTGTCAGGCGACAGAGTGGTCACACCTTTGTGTAGGAAGTGAATGTTTTTAACCCGCAGTCCAGGAATCCAGCTCCCCGTCAACCTGTACCAGATCACGCAACAGCATCCCCACTGCTTGCCAACGTTTGCCTTGCTTTTTGTAAGTCTGCATTTCCTCTGCAAAGGCAACGGCCTTATCGGTCCAGCCACGGCGGGCAAAGCCCAGATAGAACACTTTCCACTGCCCGTCCTTGGGCAGTACTTTTTCCGTCTTGTCAACCAGATTTTTCAAAACATCAACTCCCACCACACGGTTCCCCCACTTGCACTCGCCCAAGATCAGGGTTTTGTCCATATAGTTGACCCCTGCCACATCAATTTGCGCTTCCCGATTCCAGATGCTCCCAACCTGATCCGGCAAAAAAGGCAGCAGTCCTTTTCCGGAAGCCCGCAGAAGCCACTCGCGGCATAACTCCTCCCAGGTATGTGTGCCGATGAAATCAACAAGATGTTTCTTGATTTCAGCCAAAGCCTGGTCGTGGACGCCCAGGGCAAGCTGTGTCTGTCTGCGGGAAAGAAACCGGTAGTGAAACCGCAAATACGGATCAGTGATATGGTGACGCCCCTGCCGGGAAGCCGAAGCTGCTGTTGCCGGAACGCGGCGTTCAACAAAACCCGTCTTGAGGAGATTCCGCAAATACATCGAGATGTGACGATCGTTCAAACCAGATGCAGAAGCAATCTCCTTTGGTGTCCGATAACCATAGGCAATCGCGCGTAGAATGGCAACATAATTATGAATGTCTGAAACAAAATCCTGTAACAGCAAACGCGGCTCGTCCTGGGTCAAATTGGAATCGCTCAACAAATGCCGTTTGATATTTTGATCCAAGCTCAACTTTGGCTCAAACTGCTCCCAATAAGCTGGTACCCCCCCGAAGATAGCATATAAAGCAACTCGGTCTTCGGCTTCGTAGTCAGGGAACATCCCTTTCGTTGCAGCAAATGGCAAAGGAGACAAATGTAGTTTTGATGTACTCCGCCCATACAACGGTGCCTGGTAAGAAAGCACCCCGCGTTCCATCATGCCCAAATGCGATCCAGAGATGATCAGAAATATCTTGCTCTGCTTAAGCTGATGATCCCACGCATTTTGTAACACACCGGCAAGCCCCTGCTCTAAAGCGATCAGGTAGGTAAATTCATCCAGCACCAGGGCAAAGCGCTCGTGTTCGGCCATGCGCGCGGCCTGCTCGAAGGCCTGCCGCCACGAGCCATAAGAAAAATTATCGGGAACTGACGCGTTGCTCTCAAACCCAAACAGGGCTTGCGAAAAGGAACGCAATTGATCCACCGGGGAAGTTGGAGCAGCGACCCAGTACAATGCACGCGGTGCGGCACATTTGATCCAATGCGTGATCAAACGTGTTTTTCCAACCCTCCGCCTGCCGTACAGGGTCAGCATGCCAGCTTTTCCAGAATTCCATTCTCGCTGCAATACACCAAGTTCACGTTCACGACCGACAAAAGCAGAATGATTCACGTTTCTCTCCTTTTGAGTAATTAAAATTAGTATAATCCAAATTACTCAATTAATCCAATCGCAACGAGAGACTCAATCCTTCCGCTGTTGATGCAGCGGTTGAATACACCTTGTTCTCAAAGTGGCTGAATGACTTGTATCCTCACTCTCCAGCAAATGGTTGTAAAAATGGCAAAAGGTGGTAAAATATTTCTGCCTCGCTTGATCGCCCCCCTCGATCAAACGAGGCATTTTTTTTTGATAAGACCGTCAAGCGTTTTGATCGAAAAAATATTTATATTAATCTATGCGCATTAATATAACGGCCTGTAACGCTTCCTTCCTCGCTACTGCGTCGCACAGAAAAGCCTTTTTTATGGTATGATGGTATTGGTTTTGTTTCGCCAGCGATGACGCTGGCGTCATCGCTGGCATTGCATTTACCTCATTTTCAATTGAAAAATCGATCCAGGAGTGTCAACCAGACAATCTGCATCTTTCAAGTGCATTACTGGATTAACCACATCGTCAATACCACAGGTCGTAACGAAAGGAGACCTTCGTTCGCCCCCTCGCGCCCTTTCAGGGCGAACGACCAAATTAAGAATGAAAATTATCAGTGTAGCCAATCAAAAAGGCGGTGTTGGAAAAACCACAACTGCCGTTCACCTTGCTCATTGGTTTGCGATGGAAGGCTATCAAGTTCTATTGGTCGATTTCGATGCCCAGGGCCACGCTTGCCTCAGCCTGGGCATCGAAAAAGCGGATGGGTTGTTCCGCCTGATGGTCAATGATTATTCAATTTCGGAAGTGGCCATTGAAGCGCGACCAAATCTGCACTTGATTCAGTCGGATAAGACCACCAACCGCATCAAATACTTCATGTCAGATCAGCCCATGCGGGAATTTATGATCGCCAACAAATTAAGTGAAGCAGAATCGCTCTACGACTTGGTGATCATCGACCAGGCGCCGGGCTCTGACCTGCTGCAAATCGGCTCACTGATCGCCAGTGACAGCCTGATCGTACCCACCCGCATGGATCAGCTGGCCCTGGACAGCGTATTGGAGATCATTACCTCGGCGCGCGCTTTGGGCAATTATCCAAATGTCGACCCGCCGCAGTTGATCGGCGTGCTGCCGAATGAATTTGATCTGATCACCAAAGAAACCCTGCAAAACATTGAGCGTCTACAAAAAGCCGTCGGCAGCCACTTCGTATTGCCGCCGATTCCGCGGGACACCTCCGTTCGGGAGGCCTCCAGCCGGGGAATGACCCTTTGGGAATATGCGCCCACGAGCCGTGCCGCCATTGGCTATGAAAATGAAGGCCCGATCGTCAACAGTCAAAATCGGGTGGGTGGGTATCTGCATTTATGTGAAATCGTACGAGACGCAAGCCGCTAAAGGCAATACTTGAGAAAGAGGTTGTACTCCCATGGCAGTTAAAAAGAAACGAAACGCCCCGCTGCAGGCACTGGGAAATGCGCGTGATGAAGCAGTAGAAGCTGCACTGGGCGACCAGGATCCACTGTATGGCAAGATGGCCAGTAAAGCCGCCCGCTTCCGCAGTATGACCCCCGGGCAGCGTCGCAAAGCCAAATACGACGCCCAACGCAATAAAGCGACCTATGACCTGCCAGAAGAATTAACCAACCTGATCGACTCCCTGGCAGAAACCGAACGCACCAACAAGTCCCATATGGCCGGTTTTATTTTATCCCTCGGACTGCACCGCTTGGTGGAACAACCATTGGACTTCGGCGAGTTCAAGGAGCTCTCTCCTACGCCAAGATATGACTACAAGCTGCACATGCCGGATCCCCCTACCCCGGAAGAGCTTAACCTGCCGCCAAAGCGGTAAAGGGCTTTTTGTTTCGTTTTCCATCGCTGGCGTCAAGGCTGGCGATATCGCTGGCATTGAGAACTTTCCAATGCCCTGCTTAGCAGCGGTAGTGTCCGATCCAGGCCTGTCAACGACAATTAAAAATGTGCATTGAAAAGTACACAAAAACACATGTGTAATCGATAGATTGTGGCTGTTGGTACATCAAGTTATAGCCTGACTGGATTCGTGTGTGGGGGAATCTTGTAAGCGGGGTTGCCCGGTCATACCACGCAGTCAAGCCACTTCCGAATCTTTGCGTGCTGAACAAGAAAAGCAATCAACTCAGCAGGGCGCAGTGCAGCCCCAGGGAAGTCAAAGCAAACCAACGTGTTTCATCGTAAATCACAGTCAGAATTCCCCGTTTCATTTCTTGCACACCTCTGCACCACAGGATATCAACCCTATCATGCTTAATACCCTGCGCTCCCGCCGGTAGGGCAGGGGCGTTGTGACCACTCTGTCCCCTTTGACTTTAATTATAGAAAAAGGTTCTTTCCCCTCCCCCACCCCATCGATCTCTCCTCATATGTGAATTATAATTGGAAAGAATCGATATCTTTCTTTTTGTCGCCAGCGATGACGCCAGCGATGACGCTGGCGATCGGGTTGGCGATGACGCTGGCCTTATCGCTGGCGATGACGCTGGCGAAGGGCGCTTCTACAGGGGCTTCTAGCAACGTTTTACGCCATATCCCTGTCATTTGTCCATCTTAAAAAGAACGTTGAAATTTGGGCTTCCTGTGCGTTTCTACATTAACTGTTTTTTGCCGATTTAACCTACATTTAAATCGGCAAAAAACATCTTCAAAAAAATCCTTGCCTTTCCGGGAAACCCGCATCGGCTGATCTCGCCCGCCGGTTCACTTCTTCTTTTCATTGGGGAGGGGAGAGTCATTTTCCAAGCCTGTCTTGTCGCCAACTCAAACAGCCCCGACGGCTATCCGTTCCAACCACACCAAGTTTTCAATTCAAAAAGAGTTCTCTGTGACTGACCCCGGTCGCAAAATTGGTTTCCCTGGCGCTGGCTTACAACGCCCAACAATTCAAATGATCTCTTGAAAAGATTTTGTCACAATCATCCGAACGCTATAGCGTGATTACCCTGTCGCCTGATACTTGAACCTGAGCCAGGCTTGGTACAGCGCAAGTGAGGCGTGGCTTCCAGGGGGCACGGACGAATCCAATCCACGTCTGCAATACCCCGGATAATGTCTGATTTCCATAGGATATGTCAAAGGGGACTGTCGTCGCACCTGCGCTAGGTGCAGTGCAGGTGCAAGTGTTAGGCAACAAGGGAATTTAACAACGGCGTAATCGCTCTGTTGTCCTGTTCAAGACTTTCTTAAAGTAGCAAAATGAGGTCACAAGTCTTGTTGGGATGAGCATCATAAAAACGTCTGGCTTCTGGCAAATAGCGATGTTTTTGCTTGCCAATCAAGAGTCCGATCACGAGATTGTTGATACAGACCATAGCGTGTGCCATATTCCCTTTGGTCATACGCGTGCGATCTTCATTCAGGGTAACATCCCAACGATAATGTAATCCATTCTCTATCCCCCAATACGATCGGGTCATCTCAAGCAATTTATCAGGTGAAGCTTCATCTCTGGATAAGCCAGTAAAACCGCAAACTGTTTGAATATTGACCTCACCAGTTTTGGTAGAGGTAACATGGCGTTCCA
>JAIOTF010000035.1 GCA_021107195.1 Anaerolineaceae bacterium
ATCCCTAAAAGATAGTACAAAAATGTGTCTATTAATGAAAAACTGCTAATACGAAAAATTGCTTTTGCTTATAGACACATTTCCCCTTAGTTTTGTGCGAAAAATCCTGTATTCGTTATTGCTGGCTACGCTGCAAGACGGCAGCCGGGTGGTGATTAAGGTTCAACGTCCCAATATTTTGCCCAATATTGAGATTGATCTGGAAATCCTGCACGATCTGGCAGTGCTGGCACAAAGAACCCCGGCAGGCAAGGTCTATAACCCAATTGAAATTGTGAATGATTTTGCTTACACATTGGACAACGAGTTAGATTACCGGCGCGAGGGGCGGAATGCTGATAAGTTCCGCAAGAATTTTTCTAAAGATCCGCATCTTTACGTTCCCGAGGTGTATTGGGCATTCAACACGCGGCGAGTGTTAGTAATGGAACGCATCGAGGGGATCAAGGTTGACGATATTGATGCTCTAGATGCTGCCGGCTATGACAGAGGTGAACTTGCCGCGAACTGTGCGCAGTTGATCATCAAAGAGGTACTGGAAGACGGCTTCTTTCATGGTGATCCTCACCCGGGAAATTTGATTGTGATGCCTGGCGGGGTACTCGGGGTGATGGATTTTGGCATAGTGGGGCAACTGCGAGCAAATGACCGACTGAGCCTGATCCGTCTTTACCTTTCTGCAATCGCACTGGATGCTGATGGGATTGTTGATCAGCTTATCCGCATCGGCGCAACGAACAAAGACGTGGACCTGGACCGGGCCAGCCTATCGCGGAACATTGGCAGGTTGCTGGCAAAATATCAAGGCCTACCGCTGAAAGAGTTCCGAGTACAGGAGATATTGAACGAAATCATGCCGCTTGCTCTTGATTATCATCTTTCACTGCCTCCTGATCTTTGGCTGCTGGGCAAGACTGTATCCATCATGGAGGGTAATGGCTTAACGCTGGATCCCAAATTTGATCTATTTGCTACCGCTGAACAACATGCGCAAAGAATGATATGGCAATTGGTGCTGCCGCAGAAGAACTGGGGACAAGTTTTGATCAATCAGGGAACAGAATGGAGTGAACTTGTGCGGTCCTTGCCTCGCACAGGAAACCGTCTTTTAGAGAAGGCAGAGCGCGGCGATCTGTTTCAGCTTGGGTTCAAAGATACCGATCGGGTGATCAATGGGTTGAACCGCCTGACGACGCGGCTGGCATTGAGTTTGCTGGCATCGGCGTTGATCATCAGCCTGGCGATGCTGATCCCGATCACAGCCGTGGGCAGCATTGTTCAATGGATTGTGATACTGGGTTTCCTGGGCGCAGCCGGGCTGGGGGTTTGGCTGCTGATCTCCATGCAAAAATCATTATGAGGTAATTGTTTTATGATGAACGATTTAGAAATGAACTTAGATAATACTGTTAAACTTGGCCTGGTGCTGAGTGGCGGCGGCGCGCGCGGACTGGCGCATATCGGTGTGCTGAAAGCGTTGGAAAATGCCGGTATTCAACCACAATTTCTTGCAGGCAGCAGCATGGGCGGAGTGGTAGCCGCCGGGTACGCGGCGGGATTGAGCCCATCCGACCTGGAAAAGATCGCCCTGGAGTTTCCCTCGGCCCATTCCATATGGAAACTGGCTGACCCCACTTTGCCGCGAAAGGGACTTTTCCAGGGGGAACGCCTGCTGGCCTTCTTCGAACGAAAATTGCATGGATGCAGTTTTGCTGATCTGCGTTACCCGCTCATTTTAACGGCGGTTGACCTGAACACGGGGCAGGAAGTTCATATGCAGGAAGGTTCGGTGGCCGAGGCGGTGCGTGCCACGATTTCGATTCCCGGTTTGCTGACCCCGGTCGAACGGGATGGGCAAAGGCTTGTGGATGGCGGACTGCTGAACAACTTACCAGTTGATATCGTAAAAGAGATGGGGGCAGATATAACGCTGGCAGTCGATGTGGCAGCTGCTAATGCAAATACATCTTACTGGCAAGAGCTGAGACAAAAACGAGTGCTTTCTGCGACGATAGGGGATTTCGTTGCGGTGCTTGGTGATTCATTAACACTCCTGATCCACCAACAAAATGAATACAAATTTCGAGAGACTCCTCCTGATTTTCTTATCCAACCAGCGATTCCAAAAGATGTTACAGTTACAACCGGATTTCATCGCGCTGGTGAACTGATTGAATTGGGATATGTGGCTGCCGATGAAGTTGTGCCTGATTTGGCGGACAAACTGGGTATGGCTTGCGCTTCTGCAATATAATATAATTATTCTACGAAAGTTAATCATGGATACACTCCACCTTTCAAACCAAACCAGGCAGAACAGTTCTCATCCAATGATCAGTGTGGTGACCTGCACCTATAACAGCGAAGCCTTCCTAGAGAAGGCGCTCCACAGTGTTGAATGTCAGTCTTACCGGCATATTGAACATGTGATCAATGATTCCTACTCTACCGATCGCACGATGGAGATCATTGAGAAGTATATTGCCAGAAATAAAGACAGATACCCGATCAAATTGATCACAACGAAACCGCAGGGCGTGGCCAACGCGTTGAATCTCGCCACTGTAGCGGCGTGCGGTGAGATCATCCATTATTTACATTCAGACGACTATTACGATGGCCCGGATGCACTGGAAAAAGCCGCGGCTTATTTTTCGGCAAAGCCGGAACTGGTATGGCTCACCGGAAACTTTTTTGTTGAGATCAAGGGCGAGAAGATCATTATTCCCCATACGTATCTCCTAAAGATCAAGCCGACTAAAGCCATTTCTGTGATGAACACCATCCATCATGAGAACACCTTCATGAAACGTGAAGCTGTTACTGCTTACGGCGGTTTTTGTGAAGACAAGAGCATGAATGTGGAATATCGCATGTGGCTGCGCCTGATCCAGGAGCATGAACCACTGGTTGTCAATGACCAGTTCACGGTTTTCATTATTCATCAGGGGAGCACTTCTACAGGGAATATCATCCAGTTTTCCAAGTCGATTTTACGGGCGTTCAATACTTTGCAGCAAGAAAAAGTGTTCCCGTTCATCGGCTATTATGAAAACACTGAACTCTATGAACACTACAAAATCATCGTGGAACGTGTGCGGAAATTCATGTCTGCTATCCGCAGCCTGGATATTTCTACATTACCCAAGAGTAGTTTGAATTTCTTTAAAGACCGGGAAGATCAGGCCTAGCTGCTCCCTTTGGGAGGGCTTCGTGAGGTCGAAAAGCAAAAAGACACCCTGAAAGGTGTCTTTTCTCTGTGGGCGGTAAGAGACTCGAATAACACACCTCGATGGTGCTCATGACCTTAAGTAAAAACACTCGGCTGTAATCAACCGAGTGTTACATTTTGTGGGCGGTAAGAGACTCGAATAGCACACCTCAATGGTGCTCATGACCTTAAGTAAAAACACCCGGCTGTAATCAACCGAGTGTTACATTTTGTG
>JAIOTF010000246.1 GCA_021107195.1 Anaerolineaceae bacterium
GCTTATCAACGGGCGTAATGATCACCCGTCGCTGCTTACGATCCAATTCCAAGGCCACATGTTCGCCATCGGTAATTCCCAGGCCATCAAGCACCTCTCTGGGCAGAGAAACAACGATACTGTTTCCGGTTTTGAACAAACGACGTAACATAAAAACCTCCTGTGCTTACAACGTAAGTACAGTACAAGGAAATTGATAAACGCACTCATTCTTTTTTGAACAGCGCTTTTGCCAGCAGGAATATTCCCAGAATGATCAAGACCACAGGCCAGACAAAATCGTATGCAAGATGATAGGTGAACATGCTGGCAAAGAAAGATGTAACCGCCAGACTGATCACAAACATGATCGCCCCCACGCGGCGTGAACCGGGGTTATTTTTGCCCAACACGCTGCCAATCACCAACCCCAGGCCAACCAGCCCCGGGATCAACGCCCAGATATATGCCCAACTCCCCCAGTTACCGGTGGCATTCTGCCACGCCAGGATAAAACCGATCCCGCTGATGATGCAGCCAGGGATTGCCAGTCCACCAACCTGCCCCAGTACGGCAGCGAGCAGAAAAAGAAAACCCGCCCCTATGATAATCACCGGCCAGTCGAACCAACTGCCGAGAACGCTTTCCAAAAGCTCTGGGCGGAGCTGCCAGAGTAAAAAGAAACCGCCAAATAAAATGAGTAACATTCCCCCTGCCAAACCACCCCGTTTTCTCTTTTCCATCTCTCACCTGCCTCATCAAATCAAATTGATTAATTCCTTTACATTGATTATATCAAAAACCAATAGGCTATACGCATTTCAATTGGTGCTTTTCTCAATCTGTCAATTTTATAATGAGTTTAGTACAAATCCGTATTTGCTATTGACAGATCACCATAATATGGCTATCATAGTTTCAACAAGAAACAAGGAGTGATCTACCCAAAAAAATGAATACCACTATGTCCAACCGCTTTTTTGCTTTTTATTATTTTTTCGGCTCCAATTTACGGGACGCCGTTGGCGGTGCTTAAGGACATTCAGTAAGATCAGATTTTAGACTGGTAACCAAAAAGCGAGGCCGATGGCCTCGCTTTTTTTCGTTTTGGCGCTTGCGTCAACAGGAGGCTTTTTATGATGATTATTATGAATACAGATGCCGAACAGAAGCAAGTTGATAAAGTGGTAAAAAAAGTTAAAGCACTGGGCTTTGATCCGCATATTGTTGATGGGGAAGAACGCACCGTGGTTGGTGTCGGCGGCAATAATCCTTTCATTGCTACCCAGGGGCACTTCTCCCGCATGCCAGGGGTAGATCGAATTTTACCGATCTCCCGCCCCTACAAACTTTGTTCGCGTGAATTCATTCCGGAAGATTCGAGCTTCCCTTTGGACGGCATCCATATTGGCGGACGTGGTATCGTGATCATCGCCGGGCCGTGTGCAGTTGAAGACCGCGGCCTCCTCCTGGAAATTGCCCACGCCATCAAAGAGGCCGGGGCGCATGCCCTGCGCGGCGGTGCCTTCAAACCCCGCACCTCACCCTATTCATTCCAGGGGCATGGCGAAAAAGCTCTGAAGTGGCTGGCAGAAGCACGGGAAGCCAGCGGCTTACCCATCGTCACAGAGGCCATGTCGATCGAACAAATAAAACTGGTAGCGGAATATGCCGATGTGATCCAAATCGGCGCGCGCAATATGCAGAATTACAGTCTGCTGCACGCTGCAGGTGCCAGCCAGCATCCTGTACTGCTCAAGCGCGGCATGTCCTCCACGGTAGAAGAACTGCTTATGGCCGCCGAATACATCCTCTCCCACGATAACCGGCGCGTCATTCTTTGCGAACGCGGCATCCGCACTTTCGAAAGATCCACCCGCAACACAACCGATATCAATGCCATCCCTGTTTTGAAGTCATTGACCCACCTGCCAGTGATCCTGGACCCCAGTCATGCCACCGGCAACTGGAAATATGTTACCGCTGTAGCCCGCGCCGGGATCGCTGCCGGTGCTGACGGACTGATCGTTGAGGTGCACACGGAACCCGAGAATGCCTTGTCTGACGGTTTCCAGTCACTCAAACCAGAACGTTTCGCCGCAATGGTTACCCAGATCCGCAACATCGCCCAGGCAATTGACCGTGACATCGCCGCCAGCACTCACGCTGACCCAGCAGCCAAATAAGGAGCGGCAAAATGAACATTCGCGGCATCCGAGGCGCCACCACCGTCTCCCAAAATGATGCTTCTGCCATTCTGGAAGCCACGCAAGAATTGTTGAAAACCATTGAGTCTGCCAATCCGGGGCTCAAACCGGAGGATATCGCCAGCGCCATCTTCACCCTGACGCCTGACCTGAATGCAGCGTATCCGGCTAAAGCAGCCCGGCTTTTAGGTTGGAGTAATGTACCCTTAATATGTGCTCAGGAATTACCGGTGCCGGGAGGATTGTCACATTGTATACGTGTTTTATTACACTGGAATACAACTTTACCGCAAGAAGCGGTTCATCACATCTACCTGCGTGAAGCAGCCAGCCTGCGTCCAGATCTGAACAGAACACGAGAAAATGAGGGGAAAGCGCATGACAAAAGAGCCTGACTTTGCCAACAGTGATGTTGCCATTTGGGGATTGGGGTTAATGGGCGGCTCCCTGGCAATGGCACTGTCCGGCAAATGCGCTTCATTGGTCGGCATAGACCCCGATCCTCAAATAGTAGAACTGGCAGTCGCAAGCCAGGCATTCACCTGTGTAGCGAATACCCCACAGGATGTCATTGCCGATGCTGATTTAATAGTGCTGGCCGCCCCGGTTCGTGCTATCCTGAAACAGATCGCAGCATTGCCCCGCCTGCACCCTAACCCGTGTGTGGTACTCGACCTGGGTTCGACCAAACGCCAGATTCTGGACGCCATGTTGGCGCTGCCCGCCCGGTTTGAGCCGATCGGTGGCCATCCCATGTGCGGAAACGAGCATTCCTCATTTCAACATGCGGATGCCGATCTCTTTGTGGGCGCTCCCTTTGCCCTGGTGACTTTGCCGCACAGCTCTGCCAAGGGGCGTGCGCTAGCTGAAACCTGTGTAAAAATCAGTGGGGCACAGCCTTTGTGGATGGACGCCGAAACCCATGACCAATGGACTGCCCTGACCAGTCACCTGCCCTATGTGATCGCCAATGCGCTCACCGCATCTATACCCGCTGATACCAGCACATTAGCCGGGCCTGGATTGCGAAGTTCAACCCGTCTGGCAGCATCATCACCAGCGATGATGCTTGATGTTCTCCTGACCAATCGGGATTTTCTGCTGGATGCCCTGCAAATCTTCCGCACAAATCTGGACAGACTGGAGAATGACATCCGTCGCGAAAATGACACAGTGCTGGCCGAGAATCTGCAAAAAACGTACAATGCGCGTACTGCATTGTTTGCAAAAGGAAAAGCATGAAAACGATCATCAACCCTGGAAACCCCATCAACGGCACATTACCGCACCAGTCGCAGTTGGATTTACCGGGCGACAAATCCTTATCCCATCGCGCGGCGCTTTTTGCCGCACTGGCCACTGGTGAAAGCAAGATTGAGAATTTTCAGGTCTCCGGTGTCACCCGTCCCCTGCTCAACGCCCTGAAACAACTCGGCGTTGAATGGTATCTCAATGGGAACAGGCTGATCGTCGAAGGCCGCGGCCTGGAAGGGCTGCACCCCCCTGTTGGGCCGGTCAACTGCGGCAATTCAGCCACCACCCTGCGCCTTCTGGCTGGTGCACTGGCTGCGGCCGGCATCCCCGTCGTTCTGGATGGCTCGCCAGGGTTACGTCGCCGCCCCATGGAGCGCATTGTCCTGCCGCTGCAGCGCATGGGCGTCCCCATCACAGCTGCTCCTGGTGGAGGTGCACCTTTAACCCTGACCGAACGGGCTGCCGACTATTCCCTGCACAATATCCAATACACCCTGCCCGTTGCCTCTGCCCAAGTGAAATCCTGTTTACTGCTTGCCGCTTTATCCGCAGAAGGTACCAGCACTCTCTTCGAGCCTGGTCCTTCCCGAAACCATACGGAAAACATGCTTTGCAATATGGGCGTAGAAGTTACCAATCGCCAATTGAAAGACCCATCAGGCACGATCTACGCCACCCGCCTAACCCCGCCTGCCGCACCGCTCCAGCCCCTGCGCTTCAGTATCCCGGGTGACATTTCAGCAGCAGCCTTCCTGATCGTTGCTGCTCTGATCACCCCCGGTTCACAACTCACCCTGAACGGTGTCGGCCTGAATGCGACCCGCACTGGCCTGTTGGATGTCCTGCAAAAAATGGGGGCAGACCTGCAAGTCACTGTCTTAACCAATAAAGGCGGTGAACCTGCCGGCAGGATCACCGTCCATCACAGTCCTTTGCAGGCTGCGGAAGTCAATGGCCCCCTGGTTGTGCGCATGATTGATGAATTCCCCATTTTTGCGGTCGCCGCCGCTTTTGCTCAAGGCACGACGGTAGTGCGTGAAGCCAAAGAACTTCGTTTGAAAGAATCCGACCGCATCACAGCCATTTGTCAGGAACTCAGCCATATTGGGGTCGATATCCAGGAAACACCGGATGGCTTCCTGATCCACGGCGGCGTATGCCCCCGAGGAGGAGAAGTTGACGCCCACGGCGACCATCGTCTGGCCATGTCGCTGGTCGTTGCTGGCCTGGCCTGCCAGGAGCCGGTCACGGTTCACGGGGCAGAGATGACCGCCGAATCTTTCCCTGACTTCATCCCTGTATTGCAAGCGCTGGGCAGCAAAATCCACACGGAGCTATAACCCATGGCCGATTCATACACCAATCTGGGTTTGATCGGCTGGCCGCTGGAACACAGCCTGTCACCCCATATCCACCAGGCAGCGCTGAAAGAGCTCGGCATGTGCGGCAAATACAGCCTGTTTGCAATCGAACCAAATCAGCTCCGGCAGAGAGCCATTCAGGACTTGCTGAAACACGTAGCCAATGGCACACTAAAAGGATTAAACGTAACCCTGCCTTACAAACAAACTATCCTACCCATGCTTGCAACCCTCACACCTGCTGCAGCCCGGATTGGTGCGGTCAATACCATTTATATGGAAGAAGGGCTGCTGAAAGGGGACAACACCGATGCCGCCGGGTTCCGGAACGACCTTATGCAATTGCCAGTAGCAGAATACACCCCCACCCTGGTACTGGGTGCAGGCGGCGCAGCGCGGGCTGTGGTTTTCAGCCTGCTGCAGGCCGCGCACCCCGTGATCCTGGCCGCCCGCAAACCGGAAAAAGCTCAGTCGCTGGCCGACTCCTTCATCAATATTGCACAAACAACCATCAAGGTCCTGCCACTGGAGCCACAAGCCCTGGCCCAGATCAGCGATGAGATTGGCCTGCGGGTCAATGCCACGCCGCTGGGCATGTCGCCCCATATCGAGACCTGCGTCTGGCCGGAAGGATTACCTCTGCCAGCACATGCGGCGATATATGATCTGGTCTATAATCCACTTGATACGCTGCTCGTGCAGCGTGCACGGCAGGCAGGCCTTCCAACTTGCAGCGGCTTGGGTATGCTGGTCGAGCAGGCTGCTCTGGCCTTTGAACGCTGGACAGGCACCACCGCCCCACGCACTGTGATGCAGCAAGCCGCACAGCGCGCCTGTGAACCCCAAACCACGAAGCTGTCACAAAGGATAACCTAATGAAACTTCGTTTCTTAACCGCCGGCGAATCCCACGGTCCAGCGCTGGTCGCCATTCTTGAAGGCATTCCAGCCGGATTACACTTGGACAGCAACGAACTCAATCAGCATTTGAGTCGTCGCCAACGCGGTCACGGCAGCGGTCAGCGCATGCAAATCGAGAAAGACCGAGCCCAAATCATGAGCGGGGTCATGGCTGGCGAAACCATTGGTGCACCAATTGCACTCTTGATTCCCAACCTTAACCATACAGATTGGCTCGGTAAGGAAATCCCGCCCTTCACCAACCCCCGCCCGGGGCATGCTGACCTGACCGGAGCGCTGAAATACGATTTTCATGATTTGCGCCCTGTTTTAGAACGCGCCTCAGCCCGCGAAACCGCCGCCAGAGTAGCCGTGGGTGCAATATGCAGCCAATTCCTGGCCGGGTTCAATATCCGTGTTGAAGGCTATGTGTCCGCCATTGGCGAGGTGACTGCCGCCCTGAACGATATCCCTTTGGATGCACGATCCAAAAGAGCCGAAATGTCCAGCGTTCGCTGTCCCGATCCGGCCGCCTCTCAAGCAATGAAGAACATCATCGAACAAGCCATTGATGAAGGCAACACCCTGGGCGGCATCCTGGAAGTGATCACCCTCGGTCTGCCGCCTGGTTTAGGTTCATATGTGCACTGGGACAAACGTCTGGATGCGCGCCTCGGACAGGCTGTGTTGAGCATTCAGGCCATCAAAGGCGTCGAAATTGGTCCGGCCTTTGCCAACAGCCGCCAGCCAGGCACGAAGGTGCACGATGCCATCCGGCTCAAAGGTCAAGATTTGCAGCGCACCTCAGACCGCTCTGGCGGCATTGAAGGCGGCATGAGCACCGGCCAGCCTCTGATCATTCGGGCAGCGATGAAACCCATCGCAACTACCCTCACCCCGCAAAAGACGGTCAACCTGGCCGCGGGGAAAGAGATGCCCACACAGTATGAGCGTTCCGATTACTGCCCTGTACCACGCGCCGTGCCTGTACTTGAAGCAATGGTGGCCTTTGTACTGGCAGACGCATTACTTGAAAAACTGGGCGGTGATTCTCTGGCCGAAATGCGCCCGCGCTTTGATAAACTGGCAACGACCAGACTCCAGGACCTGCATATGGATGGTGAACCGCATGTCTTCTGGCCGGACATAAACAAGGATTAGCGAGGAACCATGCATATTCTGCTCTACGGCCCTCCCGGGTCTGGCAAAACCACCCTCGGCGCACAGCTAGCCGACCATCTGCAACGCACCTTCATCGACCTCGACGAAGTCATCGAACAACACGCCGGCACAAGCATTCCCGCCATTTTTCAACAACAGGGAGAACCTGCTTTTCGCCATCTGGAAAGTGAAATGCTGGCACAGTGTTTGTCCAGCCCGGATGAAACCATCATCGGATTGGGCGGCGGAACACTACTATCACCCGACAACCGTATGCTGGCCGAGCAGCATGGAGAAGTACTTTGCCTTACCGCCCCTCCCGAAGTGCTGGTAACGCGGCTGAAATCCAGCAGCACAAACCGCCCCCTGCTGGATGGTGATCTGGAACAACGCACGCGATCCTTGATGAAGAAGCGCAAAAAACATTATGCATCATTTTCCAACACCCTGGACACCGGTACGCTGGACACCAAAGATGCACTCTGGCAAGCGCAAATCCACCTGGGCGCATTTTGTATCACCGGTATGGGAACAAACAGTGATCTGCGCATTCGTCCTGGCAGTCTGGCTAATCTGGGTATAGCCATGCGGCAAGCCAACCTGAAAGGGCCCGTGATGCTGGTCAGTGATCACAATGTCGCCGCCCTGTACGGCCAGCAGGCGCTGGAATCCCTGGAAGGTGCCGGATACAAGGTAACGACTCTAAACCTGCCTCCGGGGGAAACACACAAACACATCGAAAGCGTAGCCCGCATCTGGGAAAGCTGCGCGCAAGCCGGATTGGAACGGGGCAGTACCATCGTCGCCCTGGGCGGCGGTGTGGTTGGCGACCAGGCCGGATTTGCCGCGGCAACCTTCCTGCGCGGGCTGGCCTGGGTGAATGTGCCCACCACCCTGCTGGCGATGGTCGATAGCAGCCTGGGCGGAAAAACCGGGGCCAACTTGCCTCAAGGCAAGAATCTGATCGGAGCATTCCATGCCCCCCGGCTTGTGCTGACTGACCCGGAATTGCTGAAAACCCTGCCAGTCAGGGAACTGCGCAGCGGGTTGGGTGAAACCGTGAAGCACAGTGTGATTGCTGATCCGCAGCTTTTCCACCTGTGTGAAGCAGGATGGACTGCTGTGCAACAGAACACAACCCGCCTGGTACGGCAGTCAGCCGCCGTCAAAGTCAAAATCATCTTGCAAGACCCCTACGAGCACGGCCTGCGCCAAGCACTCAACCTGGGTCACACCATCGGACACGGCGTCGAGCTGGCCTGCGGGCTGCGTATCTCTCATGGCGAGGCCGTGGCAATCGGCATGTTCGCCGAAGCCCGGCTGGCAGAAGATATCGGCCTGGCACAGCCCGGACTGGCTGATAAACTGGGTAATGTACTGCACCGCCTGGGGCTGCAAACCGAACTGCCAGAAAATATCGACCGCAGTGCCGTCATTCAGGCCATGAAGCTCGATAAAAAACGCGCCAACAACATCATGCGCTTTGCCCTGCCAGTCGGCATTGGTGAAGTACACGTGGGCGTGACCGTGCCGGATTGGGAAGAATGGCTTTTGAATATTGAGAAACAGGAGAATTAAACATGCCCAAAGTCCTTGTATTGCATGGCCCCAACCTGAATTTGCTGGGTGAACGCGAACCCGGCATCTATGGAAACCTGAGCCTGGATGTGGTTAATCAACGTCTGGTGCAAGCAGGGCAAGAGATGGGTTTGGAAGTACAAACCTTCCAATCCAATCACGAAGGCGCCTTGATTGACAGTTTGCAAGAAGCACGTACCTGGGCTTGTGGTGTAGTTTTCAACCCTGGTGGCTATACGCATACATCGGTCGCCCTGCGCGACGCAGTCGCCTCCATTCATATCCCCGTGATTGAAGTGCATCTCTCCAATATCTCTGCCCGTGAAGACTTTCGCCATAAATCGCTGATTGCACCGGTCTGCGCAGGCAGCATCGCCGGATTTGGCTGGCATTCGTACCTCCTGGGGCTGCATGCCCTTCATCAAATCTGTAATCAATAACTCATTCCAAGGAGAATGCCATGCTTCGTGTTGCTTATCAAGGCGAACCCGGCGCTTATTCAGAAGCCGCCGCTTACGAACATTTCGGTGCTGATGTTGCCACCCAGGCCAAAGACAGTTTTGAAGCTGTGTTCCAGTCCGTGACAACCGAAGAATGTGATCTGGGATTCGTCCCCATTGAAAACTCGGTCAATGGAAGCATCCATCGCAACTATGACCTGCTCTTGCAGCACAATCTGTACATTATCGGCGAATACCATCTACGCATCCAGCACTGTCTCATCGCCCGTCCGGAGGCCAAACTGGAGGATATCCAACGGGTCATCAGTCACCCGCAGGGACTGGGACAATGCCGCAAGACTCTGCCAACGCTGGTCAACGCCAAACCTGAAGCTGTATATGACACCGCCGGCGCGGTCAAAATGGTGGCCGCTGGCAGCGATATCCACCTGGCTGCCATTGCCTCACGCCGGGCAGCAGAACTGTACGGTATGCAAATCCTGGCCGAAGGAATTGAAGACGATCCCACCAACTTCACCCGTTTTTTAACCATTGCCAGCCAGCCTGTAACCCCCAAAGGTCCGACAAAAACAACCATTGTCCTCAGTCTGAAACACAAACCGGGAGCACTGTATCATGCACTGGAAGCTTTTGCTCACCACGACATTGATCTGACCAAGATCGAATCCCGCCCGCTGATCGGCCGCCCCTGGGAATATCTGTTTTACATCGATTTCGCCGGGGCATGCAGCGAACCAGCAATCCAGCAAGCACTCGAAAAACTGGAAAATGAAACCCTCAATATGCGGGTATTCGGTTCGTATCCCCGAAACACCGCCTTTTGAAAATACCCCCTTAGAAACTTTCGCGGACTTTCACTATGAACAGGATGTAGGGAAAATCGTTTTCGCAAGCCACCGGCTTTAGTTATAGAAAATCCAGACGAAAATCAAAAACTTACCATCCTGAGCTGCCAAAAAGATGTAACAAACAAAAATGACACTGCAAATACAGTGTCATTTACATCTGTAACCGTTTTGTCCACCATATATTTTTCCGTCTGAAGGACAACAGGATAATGTGACGGCAGTGCAATAAAGGTTATTTAAACTTTCTTACAAATTCGCCAGCGGCTTTCCGCACAGTTTCTGCGCTGGTCGCGGCGAGTGCGTTTTCTGCTAATGGCGTAATTTGCACCATATCCAGCTTGCGGATCAGAGCTTTGGCCTCGGGGATGGCAGCCGGGTTCATGCTAAGTTCATCAATCCCCAAACCAATCAGGATCGGAATGGCTTCCAAATTCCCCGCCAGTTCCCCGCAAATGCCAACCCATTTCCCTTCCTCGTGCGCGTTGTCTACCACGGTGCGGATCAGGTTCAAAACAGCCGGATGGAGCCCGTCGGCATACTCAGCCAGATCGGGGTTGCCGCGTTCAGCCGCCAGTGTATATTGGGTGAGATCGTTGGTGCCAATGCTGAAAAAATCCACAAATGGTGCTAGAGCGTTACTCAGGATGGCAGCGGAGGGAATTTCTACCATGATACCGGTTTCCACCGGCCAACGATGGTTCACGCCCTCCGCATTCAAGGCGCTGTGGGCTAGCTCTAATTGTTCTTTGGCGAGTTGAAGTTCGGCCAAATTTGCGATCATCGGAAACATGATGCGGTATTGATAGTCGGTTCCCGCCCGCAGGATGGCCCGTAACTGGGTCTGAAAAAGGTCTTTCTCGCGCAGGCTCAGGCGGATCGCACGCACGCCCAGGAAGGGATTTGCTTCTTTGGGAAGATGGATATAAGGCAGTTCCTTATCGCCCCCGACGTCCAGTGTGCGGACGATGATGGGACGATCCTTCATTGCCTGCCCAATTTCGCAGAGAAGCTCAAATTGCTCCTGCTCGGTGGGTGCAGTCTCGCGGGAGAGATACAAAAATTCAGTACGCAGAAGACCAACGCCCTCTGCACCGTTAACGATGGCGGAGCGGGCATCTGCAGCCGTGCCAATATTCGCCACCACTTCAATCTGCCGTTTGTCCTGCATTACTGCCGGAGCAGCACTGAACTTTTGTAATTCGATGCGCTTTGCCAGCCATTGTTCCCGTCTCTGCTGGCTTTCCTGCCAAACATCTTCCGGTGGTTCCACCCACAGAAGTCCATTGAATCCATCCAGCACAACAGGGGTACCGTTGGACACGCCGTTGATCTCCTTATCCACCCCGGTCAGGGCAGGGATACCCAGCGAGCGCGCCAAAATGGCAGAATGAGAGGTTGGGCCGCCCATGACGGTGGCAATGCCGACCACTTTTTTGAGATCAAGCTGCGAGGTTTCAAAAGATGTAAATTCTTCCGCAAAGAGGCTGACAGGGCCATCGCTATCAATTCGAATCGTAGCCTTCTCGCCGGGTAATTCCATCAGCACATGATCACCCACGCTGCGCACGTCAACCCCACGCTGCTTGAGATAATCATCTTCCACCGCTTCATACCTTTCAACAACCTGGCCTATGCAATCACCCCAGGCCAGAGCAGCGTTCTTGCGGTTATCGAAAA
>JAIOTF010000160.1 GCA_021107195.1 Anaerolineaceae bacterium
TGCCACAGCTTTTTTGATGCCAGAAAAAACAAGAGGAGAAAATATGGTCAAGAGTTGGTACTATCGTTACGAAGATTTATATGATTATGTTGTGCGTTTCTTTGAGCATCTGCAAGTTCCGTCTGAAGATGCAAAGATCGCTGCGGATGTTCTTCTCTTGGCTGACCTGCGCGGGGTGAATTCTCACGGTATCATCCGTTTGCATACTTATTACGGTGGCCGGCTGGTGAATGGCCGCATTGACATCCAGTCTCCGATCAAAACCTTGCGTGAAAGCCCGGTAACTTTGGCTCTGGATGGAGGCAATGGTTTGGGGCAAGTAGTTGCCCATCAAGCCATGCAGCGCTGCCTGGAGAAGGCAGAAAAAGCCGGAGCTGCTCTTGTCACCGTGCGCAATAGTAATCATTACGGTATTGCAGGTTATTACGCCATGATGGCTTTGCCGCACGATATGATTGGCATCAGCCTCACCAATTCACAGCCTTTCATGGTGCCTACCTATGGCCGGAAAGCACTCATTGGAACCAATCCGATTGCCGTGGCAGTCCCTGCTGGCAAAGAACGACCCTATGTGTTGGATATGGCGACCACTATCGTTCCCCTCGGCAAGATCGTTGTTCATAGTAAGGCGCAGGAGGACATTCCCGAAGGATGGGGTATTGATAGGGATGGGCGCATTTCCACCGACCCAAATGCCGTGATAGACGGCGGAGCGCTGCTCCCGCTGGGTGGCAGTGATCTGATGCGAGGTTACAAAGGCTACGGTCTCAGTTTGCTCGTGGATATTCTCTCCGGCGTCCTGTCCGGGGCGGCCTTTGCAGATACCGTTGGGCGGCCAAACGATTCCAATCCCGGCTCGAATGTAGGACATTTTTTTGCTGCAATCAAGATCGAGGCCCTGCGTGATTTGATGGGTTTCAAAGCGGACATGGATCAAATCATTCGCCTGCTGAAGGACTCGCCAAAAGCCGAGGGACAGGAACGGATTTACATTCATGGTGAAAAAGAATTTGAACGCGCCGAGAGCGGTCGAAAACACGGTATCCCCTTGATGGAAACCGTTGTCGCCTCATTGCAGGAAGCTGGCAATTCTGTCGGCGTCCCCTTTAACCCGCAGCCGCTCGGCCCGGTGGATTGAGAAGAATCTGATGAGTCAGGTTTTCTCGCACAGTCTGTATTAAAAAATGCAGCCTCCCGCAAATTTCAAATTCGCGGGAGATTATTCTTTGTTCTGGTTTTCAAAAATCCTGAACCCTGTTCCCTGATACACTAATTTTCTGCCCCCTACTCCCTTAACAAAATACACGCCTCATTTGGCGCTAGCGGCAGCGCCCCGTTCTCAATCTCTGCCTCGCGCGGCCCCTTGTTGGAGAGCAGCACTTTCCAGTCAGCGTTGCGCAGTTCGCGTCCAAGCACTAACGGAATATACCGCTTGCTGAAGTTGAGTGCCACCAACACCGTTTGTTCTGTCGTCTGACGCAGATATCCAAGAATGGCGCGTGGGTCGTTGGTCAGCGTGATGATCATCCCGCGCCGCAGTGCAGGCGTGTTGCGTCGTATCTGGAGTAACTGCCGATAGAAATGCAGCAGGGATTCCGGGTCTGCTTCCTGGGCTGCCACATTGCGCTGACCGGCATTTTCATGCACTGGCAGCCACGGCGTCCCGCTGGTGAATCCGGCCTGCGCCTCATCGTTCCATTGCATCGGTGAGCGGCAGCCATCTCGCCCGACCATGATCGGCCAGTATCGTTTTCCGACTGGGTCTTTGATCTCGCTGCGCTTTCGCACGGGGATGTCGCGCATCCCGATCTCTTCTCCATAGTACAGGAAAGGCGTGCCGCGCTGGGTAAGCAGAAAAGCCGCTGCAACTTTCAACCGCTCATCATCTTCTCCCTTACCGACCCGTGTCGCAATCCGCCTTACATCATGGTTGTTGAGTACGTAGGTGGGCCAGGTTTCGGGGTGAAGTGCCTGCTCCCAGCGTTGAACGCCGTTCAGGAAGAAGCGTGGTTTCCAGCGGTATTTGAGGAAGTCAAAATTGAATGCCGCATGCAGCCGGCCGGGAGCTGAATATTGCGCCGCTTTTCGTGCAGTTGCCAGGAAAGTCTCGCCGATCGCATACCGTTCAGGATATTCATCCAGCAGGCTGCGGATCTCCTCCAGCAAGGGCAGCATCTCCGGCTGATCGTTGTCGTAGATATGCTCCTGCCGGTCAAATTTGCGGATGCCTGTTTTGGCCGGGTTGGAACGGAAACCGGCATCTTTGAAATAGCAGTTGAACACGTCCAGGCGGAAACCATCCACACCGCGCTCCAGCCAGAAACGGAACACATTCAGCATGGCCTGGCGCACTTGTGGATTGCGCCAGTTTACGTCGGGTTGTTCCTTGTAAAACATGTGGAAGTAGTATTGCTTTCTTTGAGGGTCAAACTCCCAGCCAGAACCGCCAAACACGGATGCCCAGTTATTGGGCGGCCCGCCGCTTGGAGCAGGATCGCGCCACAAGTACCAATCGTGGTAAGGGTTGCTTTTATCGCTGCGCGATTCCAGGAACCAGGCATGCTGGTCAGAAGTGTGATTTAGCACCAGGTCAAGCACAATGCGCAAACCACGTTGGTGTGCAGCCTGCAGGAGGCGATCAAAATCTTCCAGCGTTCCAAACCGCGGATCGATATTCGTATAGTCGCTGACATCATACCCAAAGTCAGCATCAGGCGAAGGGTAGATCGGCGAGAGCCAGATTGCATCTACCCCCAATGATTGAATATAGTCCAACTGTTCCGTGATCCCGTTGAGATCACCCAGGCCATCGCCGCTGCTGTCGGCAAACGAGCGGGGATAGATCTGGTAAATAACACCATCCCGCCACCACAAAAAATCTTTATCCATTAGACACCTCAATATCCGGATTTCAATATTTCTTAAGTGTATCTGCTTTTGAGAAAAGTGGGGTGAAACAGCAGGGTGAAAGTTGTTGCGGTTTTCTTTCTTTTCACCTATAATAAAGCCACTATATTCGATACCGGAGAACCGGAAGGAGGACCGTAGTTATGGCAAGTGTAACCTATGATCATGTTGTAAAGAAGTTTGGTGATTTCACCGCGCTTCACGATCTTTGTCTGGATATCAAGGACAAAGAATTTCTTGTGTTGGTTGGCCCGTCTGGCTGTGGCAAATCGACTGCATTACGTTGTTTGGCTGGGTTGGAGGAGATCACTGGTGGTGAAGTCCGCATCGGCGATCGTGTAGTCAATGATGTTCCCCCCAAGGACAGAGACATTGCTATGGTCTTCCAGTCCTATGCCCTGTATCCGCACATGACAGTGTACGATAACATGGCATTCGGGTTGAAGCTTCGCAAGACCCCCAAAGAGGAAGTTAACGAGCGGGTGAAAGAAGCAGCCCGTATCCTGGGCATCGAGCCGCTTTTAGCCCGCAAGCCGCGCGAGCTTTCTGGCGGTCAGCGCCAGCGTGTTGCTCTTGGCCGGGCCATCGTTCGCAACCCCCAAGTATTCCTTTTGGACGAGCCGCTCTCGAACCTGGATGCCAAGCTGCGTGTCCAGACCCGTTCCGAGATCAGCAAACTGCACCACAATTTGCAGACCACCTTCATCTACGTGACCCACGACCAGGTGGAAGCTATGACCATGGCCGACCGTATCGCTGTGATGAACAAAGGCCTTCTGCAGCAGTTGGATACCCCGCACAACCTCTATGATCACCCGGACAATATGTTTGTGGCAGGTTTTATTGGTTCACCGTCAACGAACTTCTTCCCGGCGCATCTGCGCAATGAAGGTGATGATATTGTCGTCGAAACAGGCGCTTTCCGCGTGAAACTGCCGGCAGCCGTCCGTGAAACGTACAAATCGTATGTGGATAAAGAAGTTATCTTTGGTATCCGTCCTGAGGATGTTCATGCCGTTGACTATATTCCCGCAGGTATCTCGTCTGCTCTGGTGGATGCTAAAGTTGATGTCACCGAGTTGATGGGTAATGAGATTTTCCTCTACCTCTTGATTGGAGGAAATCAATTTGTAGCCCGTGTTGACCCGCGTGCTAAGTACTCGATCGGCGATGAGGTACAGGTAGCCCTTAATATGGACAACTGCCACATCTTTGATCCGGCAGCCAACCCGGATAACCCGGTTGCAATTCGCTGATCATTAAGTAAAGCGGCAATTTTGCAGTATCCTTATAGCGCAAGAATTTCTTGCGCTATAAGTTTTTGAATAAGTGATAAAAGGAGTTAATATGATCAAATTAGTGCTTTTGCGTCACGGCGAAAGTGAATGGAACAAGAAAAATCTCTTCACTGGCTGGACCGATGTCGATCTTTCTGAGCAGGGGATCAAGGAAGCCAAAGCGGCAGCTGATTACCTCAAGGAGGACGGCTTTACTTTTGATATCGCCTATACCTCTGTCTTGAAGCGTGCCATCCGCACCCTCTGGATGACTCTGGACGGTATGGATTTGATGTGGATTCCTGTGGTGCGCAACTGGCGTCTCAATGAGCGTCATTATGGTGCTTTACAGGGCTTGAACAAAGCCGAAACAGCCGCAAAATACGGTGATGACCAGGTTTTGATCTGGCGGCGCAGTTATGACACCCAGCCGCCGGCTTTGGAGAAAGACGATGAACGCTTTCCCGGCCACGATCCGCGCTACAAAGATCTGGCTGATACAGACTTGCCCCAGGCAGAATGTTTGAAGGACACCGTTGCTCGCTTCCTGCCATTCTGGCATGAAACCATTGTCCCATCACTGAAACAGGGCAAGAAGGTTTTGATCGCCGCACACGGCAATAGTTTGCGCGCATTGGTCAAATATCTGGATCACGTGCCGGATGAAGAAATCGTCGGCCTGAACATCCCCACCGGCATGCCGCTGGTTTATGAACTGGACGATGATTTGAAACCCATTCGCCATTATTACCTCGGCGACCCCGAGCAGGTGAAGAAGGCCATGGAAGCTGTTGCCAATCAGGGCAAGGCAAAATAGCTTTCACTTTAACATTGAATAGCAACAAGGGCTGTCTGATGATTTTCAGACAGCCCTTTTTTTTCAGACCATCAGGAACAATTCATCAGCTTTCAGGCGGATTGTGTTCACAGCTATCAAAACACGGGCGAAGAAATGGTTGTGGCAATCATGCTGATTTCATATATGCCATAGGGGGCCTTGTCTTGGGCCGCAAAACCCCTAAAAGATCACTTGCAACACACTGTCGATTTTTTCCAGTGCCGCCAGTGCCGCCGCGGCCTCGCTCGGTGCCAATGCTGCCAGGTCAACTTCATCTAATTCGCTTTCCAGTGCTGTAAATGCCCCTTGCACATCAAGGTCATTATTCATCCGCTGCCGGAAAATGGTCTCCAGCCGCTCACTTAACTTGGACGCACTGCTGGCAGTTCCTGGCGCCGCCCGGCGCAGGGCAGCAGCTTTTTGTCGAAAAGCGCGCAGCCGGCTGGCGGAATTTGCCATGCTCTCTTTACTGAAATCCAATTGCTGCCGGTAGGGATGGTCGATCAGTACAAAGCGGATCTCCTCGGCAGAATAACCCAGTTCGAGCAGGGTCGAGGTGTAATACACGTTGCCCAGGCTTTTGGCCATCTTTTTTCCATTGGACAAGAGGTGCCCGCCGTGCATCCAGTAACGTGCCATCTCATATTCCCGGGCTGCCTCGATGATTGCCACGTTGTAATCGTGGTGGCGCACCAGATTATCCACACCGCCGCAGTAAATAGAGAGGGATTCATCCATACAGCCGACGATGATGCTCGCGTCCTGCACGTTCCACGCCGGCCGGCCGCGGCCGATAGGGGTCTCCCAGTCTATGCCGGCAGCTTTCTTCTCACCATACCACAGGATGAAATCGCCCTTGTTCCACCAGTTGGGCGGATAATTATCCAAGTGGAAGCGGCGGGTTTCTTTTGGCCAGTCGCTCAAGTCGAGGTGGGCGATCTTGCCAAACGAGGCAAACTTCAGGGCATCGTAATAGACATTGCCATCATGCCAGTAGGCAAAGCCTTTTTCCAGTAAGGTCTCGATTAACTGCACCGCATGCTCCACGTGATCTGAGGCGCGTGCCAGGTGATCAGGATGCTTAATGCGCAACAGGGCCATCTCCTCGACAAATTGGGAGATATTCTCTTCGGTGATCTCGTGCAGCGGACGTCCTTGTTTCTCAGCCTCCAACAAGGCTTTGTCTTCCAGATCGGTGATATTCATCCCTCGCTGCACTGTGTAGCCGAGATATTCCAGATAGCGCACCGTCACATCTTCGTACAGGAAGGTACGGAAATTACCAATATGTGCCCGCCGGTATATGGAAGGACCGCAGGTAAAGATCCTGACCTTGTTGGAGTCCACCGGCATAAAAGTCTCCATCTGGTTGGAGGCTGTGTTGAAGAGTTTCAACATAGAATAAAATGCTCCTTGCAGCAAAGGTGAAACGGGCTTGATTATTCAGATGAGGTGCGCATCCAGCGGCTGCCGAAATACCCCAGCAGAACGCTTGCCAGCAGGGTGATCCCGCCTATCAGGGCAAAGGCATCCTGCCAGAATTTCATCGGGAACAAGCGGATCGGGGTGTCCGAATAAAGGAACTGCCAGGTGCCGCCCTCAAAGAAAAGGTGGTGAAATTCGGTGAATAAGGCATCAAAACTGGTTGCCACCAGGATAAGGATGGTCAAAAGCAAACCGGTTGTCAGCCAGCCGCCTCGCGAGATCCCTTTCCAGAAGTTTGACAGCCAGCCGCCGCGCCAGGCCCAAAGGGCCAGGCCGGCCAGCAGGGCAATGAATACATACCACACCAGCAGGGCCTGCTGCACCAGCACGCGCACATCTTCCATGTGGCTCAATTCGCGTTCGTTATATAATGGACTGCCATCCGGCAAAGTTTGGCCTTCCAGTTCCGCCTGGTTGAGAAGATAATCCACCGAAATTTCGCCCCAATACAACCGCTCCTCAAGGGTGAACCCGAAGGTGTCTGGCGGAAAATTGGGTTTATTGTATTCATATTGCAGATACAGGGGAGTGAATAATATCCGGGCCACGCTCATGATCAGCAAAAGAGGCAGGATCAGGGTGATCAGCCAGCTCAGCCAACTGTAAAATTTTTTCATTGTATTTCTCCAACTCGTACCAGATTGGTATTAATTTTACCCGACTTTAAGGTGTTGAGACTGTGGGCGTGTTAGAGTTTTATAGGAGTTGTGAGGCTTTCATGTGAATTTGCTGGATTTTCCTGATCCCTGATTCCGGGTGCCTGATCACGATTTTTCATCACGCATTATAAATTGTACATTCTGCATTCATTACGGCGCAATATGCACTTCAATCCCCTGTACGGCAATTGCGTCCAGCATATCTTGCGGTGCACCGCTGTCAGTCACCAGTATATCCACGTCATTGAAGCGCAACACTTGATTCAGGGTGCGCCTGCCGAATTTTGTTGAATCAACCAGAACGATCGTTTTCTCTGCCGAGCGGCGCATGGCGTGTTTCAGGGGGGCGTACAGCGGTTCGGGGTCGGTGAATTCATCTTCCAGTGTGACCCCCGATGCGCTCAGGAAAACCTTGTTCACCCGGAATTCCGAAAAGAATGCTTCTGCTTGCGGACCGACAAATGAATCGGCATATTCACTCAGCACGCCGCCGCAGCACAGTACGCGCATTGATCCGATCAGCGGGGCAGCCAGCAGCATTGTATTCAGGCCGTTGGTCAGGATAGTGATATTGGGCTGGTCGATGTACGGAACCATGCTCGAAACGGTTGTGCCGCCTTCCAGGATGATATTATCATTCTCCTCCACCAGAAAATGGGCTGCATACCGGCCAATCCTGGTCTTCGTTGGAGAATGTACAGCCGGGTTCAATTGAAAAGACACATGCAGCGATGATCCCTGGGTTTCACGCGCAACAGCCGTAGCGCCGCCGCGTACACGCCGCAGCAGTCCTTGCTGTTCCAGCAGCTTGAGGTCGCGCCAGATCGTCATGTTGGAAACATGCAGACGTTCACTTAATTTGCCGGTAGAAATGGTTTGTTCTTCCTGCAGCCATTCCAGAATTTGGTTGTGGCGGTCTTGAATCATCACCAGACTCCTTCTTGTACAAAATGAATATAACATATTGTAACATAATAATGAGATATATGGTATAAACTATGTTAAATCCCTTGTAAAATGATAAATACTGATTTATAATGAGGCTGTACTTCAGAGAATACGCGGAACTTTGTTATGAAATGATAAGCAGTTTAATTGGTTTACTTAAGAATATGGAGGAATTTGTCAATGATTACCA
>JAIOTF010000288.1 GCA_021107195.1 Anaerolineaceae bacterium
CAATCGCACGCCGCAGTTGATATCGTAGCCAATCGCCCCCGGAGAAATGACCCCATGCGGATACGACATGGCGGCCACGCCCCCAATCGGGAAGCCATACCCCTGGTGAACATCGGGCATGACTAACACCTCTCCCAGCAGCCCCGGCAGGGTGCTGGCATTCAATGCCTGTTGAACAGAATCATCCTTCAAGGCATGCTCCAGCAGGCGGCGTGTGGCAAAGAACCGCACCGGGACGCGCATATCACTGCGGAAGCCCAGCGGAAGCTGCCACTCAAATTCAGAAATTTTATTAAACGCATTCAACGGGATCATACTGTCCTCTCATACCCTGCCAACGCTAGACATCAAAGACAATCACGGTTTCCAACCCGTGCACAGATTTGTTGATCTGCAAATGATGATAGGTTACCGCCTTGATCTCTTTGCCCTGACTGCGGATGGGCGCACCGGACAGGCTGGCGGTCAAATGGTCCTCCGCAACACACACAGAAAACCTGCTATAGCCCTCAGCGTGCATCTCTGCCAGGTATAACAATTCCTGCAAAAAGCTCACCAGCAGGTCTTCGACATCTCCGCCTGCAAACTGAATGGTACGTTCCAGGCAGGGCCCCTCTTCCAGCTCCACCTGCATCAAGGCGTACATGCCCTGCGCTGCCTGAATAAACAACCCGGCCAGATCAGGGGCCCATATTTTCAACGCCCAATCAGCAGTATGCGCTAATTCGATGTATCCTGATTCATTATTTTTAATCATCATTCGGTATAATCAATCTAAATCAATATGGCAAAAAGAATTTTTTGGGTTTTTCACAACATCGTATGTAATTAAATGATACCAGAAGGCGAACCTCAAGGTACCCTTCAACAAAGATTGAAGCTTATGACCAGCAAACTAGATCAAATTGAAGCACGGCTCAAAGCGTTTTTTGAGAAAAGTGCAAAGCTCACCCCGCAGCACCAACAGCAGCTTCAGTTGGCCGAGCAGCTCGTTTCGGCTATGCGCAGCTCGATTAAGCAAACATCCGAGGGGGCGCTGACTGCACCCGGTTCCTATTTGATCCGCATGTACCCGGAAGCACTGACAGACTGGAAAAGTGACCCGCAACTGGAAAACGCTCTGACGCGCGTCTTACAGGAAGCCGCACAGGAAGCCAATATCCGCTTTCAGACTCCGCTTGTGATCCGTATCACCAGCGACCCTGAGCTTGCACCCAGCGCAGTTCAGGTTTCGATTGAAAACCCGGCAGAAAAACTGGGAGAAACCGCAGCCATGCCACTGAAAGAAGGCAGCATGGGGAAATCGGACACGGTCCGTCAATTCACTGCCTTCCTCATTTTGAAAGGCAAGTGCGTCATTCCCCTGACGGAATCAGTCATCAACCTGGGGCGCATGCTGGACAACCAGGTGGCGCTGGAAGACCCGCGCGTCTCACGGCGGCATGCCCAACTGCGGGCAATGAAAAATCACTACGTCCTGTTTGACTTGAACTCAACCGGCGGGACCTACGTCAACGGCCAGCGCATCCAGCAGGCAACTCTCAAGCCGGGGGATGTGATCTCACTGGCCGGTGTGCCGCTGATCTACGGCGAAGACAGCGGAATGGCCCCTTCGATTGACCAGACCGGAGTGATCTTGCCATTAAACGATGATAAACAAACCCTGACCGGGAAAGGAAACCTTTCATGAGCGGCGTGATCGTCTTGATCTTTCGGGTCCTTTTGGCGCTGGTAGTCTATGCGTTTCTGGCCTGGGTGATCGTCACCATCTGGCGGGAGATGCAATTGAAAAGCCAGTTGGTCAACATCCAGCGCATTCCCCGCATCAGCCTTTCACCGGTAGATTTCAGTGAGCAAAATCGCCAGGAATTCAGCACTGCCGAAGTGGTGATTGGACGAGATCCGGCCTGTGATTATTATCTGCCGCACGACACAGTCTCGGCTCGCCATGCGGTGCTCAATTATCACCATAACCACTGGTGGATTGAAGACCTGGATTCAACCAATGGTACAACCCTCAATGATGAACCCATCGATACATCTGCAGTAATTATCTCGGGAGACAGGCTGCGCTGCGGAAAGATCAATCTACTGGTTACTATTACCCCTCAAACCTGAAACATCCGCCATTAATAAATAATCTGAATCCAAAAAGCAGGAGAAACATCTCCAATACATACAGCTTTTTTTCTGTATAATGGAACAAACCATGAGAAAGCTGTCAATAAATTGTCCGCATCAACAAAACACTTTATGAAAAAGAACAAACCTGTCATCCGCTTGCTTGCAGATATTCTCTTCATGTTTGGATTCATCCTGCTCATCCCCGCCATTCTCGCGTACCTGATGCAAGAACAAACAATGTGGATGACCTTTGGCATTGAAGCTGTGCTATGTATCGCCATTGCCACCGCCACCCGCAGCAAAACCAGCACCGCGGGCATGAAACAGTATCAAGGCGCGATTGCGCTGGCGTTGGCCTGGATACTGATCTCTATCATTTCCAGCATTCCTTATCAGGTGAATGGCCTGGGGTTGATCGACTCTTTGTTCGAATCCTTCTCTGGCTGGACCAATACCGGCGCCAGCATGATCGCTGAGCCCGAGCAGCTTCCCTATTCACTGGGATTGTTTCGTGCCATGTCGCAATGGTTAAGCGGGCTTGGCCTGGTATTGATCCTGATCTCGCTGCGCGGACCTTCACCGCGGATCATGCAGCGCCTCTTTCAGGCCGAAGGGCGTCAGGAAGACTTCAATACCAGTGCGTGGAAAATGGGGCGCACGATCGTCATCATCTATTTCAGCTACACTCTGGCTGGTTTTTTAGGGATGTGGGCAGCCGGTGTACCGCCTTTCCATGCCATTACCCACACGATGACTTCCCTTTCCACCGGCGGCTTCTCTTCAAACAGCATTGGTATCGGCATTTATGGCGCGCTTCCGACGGTGATTGCCATCCTGCTGATGATCGCAGGAGGCGTCAGCTTCAGCAGCCACCAGGCCCTGTTCAGTGGCAATATCAAGAAATTCGTTCAGAACCCCGAAGTACGCATCTTTGCTATCATTCTTGTGGTCAGCTCGGGGTTGGGATTGCTGCAAATGCAAATTGCCAACCTGCCTATCATGGAAAATGCCCTCGATACCATCTTCTATGTTGTTTCTGCTGCATCGACCACAGGCGCGCACACCATTCTGCCGCTGCAGGAGGTGCCAGGCGTATTCCTGTTCACGCTGACCATATTGATGGCGACCGGCGCCAGTTATGGCTCGGCCACTGGCGGTCTCAAACTCTGGCGATTGATCATCCTGGGCAAGATCATCTCCCGCGAGATGCGTGCGCCCTTCTATCCCAGCGGCACGATCCTGCCGATCCGCATGGGGCATAATGTCATCCAGGAAGATGCCGTGGGCAAGGTCGCCGGGTATACTATGTTGTATACATCAATAGCACTGGCAGGCAGTCTGATCTTCATGATGTTTGGGTACAGCGTTCTCGATTCCCTGTTCGTCGTTTTCTCGGCACAAGGTAATGTTGGATTGACCGCCATGCCGGCTGCAGTGCATCTTGGCATGCAACCCGTACTGAAACTGCTGCTGGTCTTTCACATGCTGATCGGACGTCTGGAAATTTTTCCCTTGCTCTACATCGTCGTCAGGATCAGAAACTGGTAAATAAACGACATAATTCAGTCGAAGGAAAACACATGAACAAAAAAATCAATATTGTGGTTGCAGGCGACAGCTCCTTTTCCTGGTATCTGGTCAACGAGCTCAAGAATGAGGTAACAGGCCGTCTGTATTTTGTCCTCGAAGATAAAGAACAAGCCATTGAGGCCAGCCTGCTGGAAAATGTGATCGCCATCACCGGTGACATCACCGACACTGACGTGCTGGACCAACTGGATCTGGCAGAATGTCATACTGTAGTGATCGGGTCAAAAGAAGAGCGGGCTAATATTATGGCCGCCCTGTATGCCAAGAACGAAGGCGCTCAAAATGTGTATGCGCGCGTCTTTGAAGAAAAGGTCAGCAACCTGCTCAAATCCCTGGGGGTCACGCCAATCATCACCGCCTCCACGGCAGCATCCTTCTCCGCAGTGAACAGCCTGCAGCCCTCGGTAGCGCGCATCGTCAACCTGACCGAAGACAATTTTTCAATGGTTGAGATTGAAGCGGACCAATACGCCGATCTGATCGGCCACCGCTTGGGTAACCTGCACAGCGAACACCTGCATGTGATCGCCATACAAAACAACCACAATATCTTCCTCGGCTATAATCACAAAGTAGAAGTGGGGTCGAAACTGATTGCCATCTATGATAAGCAGATCAAAGGTAAGATCCATCAAGAAATACGGCAGATCATTAATCTCGTTTCAAAACTGTCCAAGGGCTAACCGGGAAGGAATATGATGCAACTCACAGGCATTTTTGAAATTGTCTCGGAAGTGATCGATATTTTGGGCGTGGCAGTCATTGTTTTCGGTATTGTGACGGGAACCATTCGTTTTGCCAAAGCCAAAATCAAACACCCGGATAACGAACGTAATTTCGAGTTCTATCGCGAAGACCTGGGGCAGTCGCTGCTGCTCTCCCTGGAATTTCTGGTGGCGGCCGATATCATTCGCTCTGTGGCGATTGAACCCACCCTGGAAAGCGTCACCATACTGGCGATCATCATCCTCATCCGGACTTTTTTGAGCACCACCATGGAACTGGAAGTCAGCGGCCGCTTCCCCTGGCAGAAACACAATCAAAAAACCACCCATCATATTAATGATTCAGCCAACCGAATAGAGTAAGCGCCGATCAGCGCTTGCGGGCCACCGCCACCAGCGACGTGCCGAATGGCAGCCGTCGTCCGGCACCGACCCAGATGGCTTCCAAACTCAGGGCTGCCGCAGCCAGACCGTTCAAGCCGGGAATAATGCGCAATTCATTCACTACCCGCTCATCCAGCTCTTCCGAACCTGGAGGCGGGTTATTTTTTGCCATGCGGCGCGTCAACCACACCAGAGGGAAGCTCAAAGCCATAAAATAACTCACCTGCTGCACTTCATAGCCTGCGGCCTGCAAAACCGCTGTCAGGCTCTCCTGCGTGTAACGGCGGGCATGTTTGGCCGCCACGTCAAAATAGCTCCACAAAGCAGGATAGGCCGGGACAGTCAGCACCAGGATGCCATCGGGTGTCAACATCTGGCGCAGGTCGTTTAGCACCAGGCGGTCATCCGGCATGTGTTCAAGCACATCGAACATCCCCACCAATGAAAAGCAGCTCCGGAAAGGCGCCTGGTGCAAATCCCCCTGTACCAACCCGCACTCCACCCGGCGCCGGGCAAAACGCAGACCATCAATAAAGAGATCCATACCCGTTACCCGGCTGGCAGATGCTGCATCAATCAACACCTGGAGCACGTTGCCGTTACCGCAACCCAGCTCCAGAATGCGGCTCCCGGGAGATTGCTGCTTAAGGCTGCGCCTGACCACATTAGCGATCAGACGATTGCGTGCCAGGAACCAAAAATGGCGCTGTTCGGCCGCGAACAAGGCTTCCAGATATGCGGGATCGTAGGTATCTTCCTTGATAATTTCTGTCATTGGGTAGTTTCACTCCATAATTTCCTGATTGTATCACGCTCATTGAATGGTGCAGGCGATGCCATCCCATATTGAAAATATGCTATGATTACAAAAAGGGGGGCGAAATGCGCGTCCTATTTTTGCTGCACTTCGGGCCCGGATTTCATCTTGAGACTTTGCCAGCATATAATACTGCCACAGAAAGGCGCTACAGCACACCACAGGAGGCGAACATGAATAAAACACCTATTCTCGGGATCATTGGCGGTTCAGGTCTGTACAATCTGAAAGAACTGGAAGACGTCCAGCACGTCGAAGTCGACACTCCGTTTGGACAACCAAGTGCGCCAATCGTTCTCGGCACCTTGTTGGGAAAACGGATTGCCTTCCTCGCCCGGCATGGGGTGGGGCATGTGCTCATGCCCGGTGAGATCAATTACCGCGCCAACATCTATGCTTTAAAATCCCTGGGGCTGGACCACGTCGTCAGCATCAGTGCAGTTGGTTCACTGCGCGAAGATTACATCCCCGGCCAGATCATCATTCCTGACCAGGTGTTTGACTTCACCAAAGACAGAGTACGTTCCTTCTTTGGCAATGGGATGGTGGGTCATGTTGGCGTTGCAGATCCTTTCTGCGCTGCATTTTCTGAAACCCTGTACGAAGCTGTTGCCCAAACTGGCGCTGATGTCCACCAAACAGGGACGTTGATCACAATCGAGGGGCCGCGGTTCTCCACTCGCGCTGAATCGAACGCCTTCCGCTTGTGGGGCATGTCCCTGATCGGTATGACCGCCTGTCCGGAAGCCTTCCTCGCCCGTGAAGCAGAAATGTGCTTCGCCATCATGGCACACGTGACTGATTATGACGTGTGGCATGTTTCCGAGGAAGAAGTCAGCGTGGAAATAGTCATCCGCACCCTGCGAAAGAACACCGAGATCGCCCAGCAAGCTCTGCGCAATCTGGTAAAAGATTGGGAGGAACCCCCGGATTGCGCCTGCCACCACGCCCTGGCAAATACGATCATTACCCAACCCGACAAAATTCCAGCCGGGACCCGCCAAAACCTGGACCTTTTGGTCAGGAAATATCTCTAAGCTCATCGTGGAAAAACTTTTTCCTTCTCCTACAGCTCCGAAAGACCACATCCAACAGCGACTGCTCTTCCTGGCGGCGGCAGCGATCGTGCTGATGGCGGCCACTTTAAGCCTGGCGCCAGCGGTGCGCCTGCATTCCTGGCAAGTTGAATACCGCTGGCAGCATTGGCTGGCTGTGCCGGTATGGAGTTTGGGATTTTTCTTCACCCATCTCGAGACGAGCAAACGCTTGCCCGG
Source organism: Anaerolineaceae bacterium (assembly GCA_021107195.1). GTDB lineage: Bacteria > Chloroflexota > Anaerolineae > Anaerolineales > Anaerolineaceae > SMBSF63. The sequence goes on from JAIOTF010000288.1 coordinate 6,915, forward strand.
GCGCGATCCCTACCTGCTGCCGATCACTGCCCTGCTCAGCGGCTGGGGATTGATGACCATCTGGCGTTTGGAGCCCGCCTTTGGGCTGCGGCAAACCATCTGGCTGGCCTTCGGTCTGGTGCTCTTCAATTTGGGTCTGCGCATCCCCAAACTCCTTGATCTTTTGCGGCGCTACAAATACATCTGGCTGTTCGCCGGCTTGCTCCTGACGGCATTGACCTTCATCTTTGGTACTTACCCTGCGGGGCAAGGACCCCGTTTGTGGCTGGGATTTGGGGGGGTATTCTTTCAACCCTCTGAACCGCTCAAACTTCTGCTGGTTATTTTTCTGGCCGCCTATCTGGCTGACCGCCAGCCGGTCAGTTTTAACCTCGTCCAGCTTCTGGCGCCTTCGCTGATCCTCACCGGCGCGGCTCTATTCATTTTGCTCGCACAGCGTGACCTGGGCACGGCTTCGATCTTCATTCTGTTGTACTTTGCCATCGTTTACCTTGCCTCCGGGCGCCGCAGGATCCTGCTGCTTGGCACAGGGTTGATCCTTGCTGCCGGAATTGCAGGATATTTCATGTTCGACGTAATCCAGGTGCGGATCAATGCCTGGGTCAATCCCTGGCTTGACCCCAGCGGATCTTCCTATCAAATCGTGCAATCCCTGATGGCCGTCGCCTCGGGACGCTTGCTGGGCAGCGGAATTGGTCTGGGCAGTCCGAGCGTGGTGCCGGTTGCTATCTCCGATTTCATCTTTGCGGCAATTGCAGAAGAAACCGGTTTCCTCGGGCTCGTGGCAGTGATGGCTTTATTGACCCTGCTCAGTATCCGAGCCATGCAGATCGCCATCCAGGCGGCGAACAATTACCAACGTTATCTGGCGGCAGGGCTGGGGACCTATTTCATGCTGCAAAGTATTCTGATCATCGGCGGCAACCTGCGCCTGCTGCCACTGACTGGCGTTACCCTACCCTTCATTTCGTATGGCGGCTCTTCTCTGGCAACGTCCTTCATTGCCTTGCTGATGCTGGCTTTGTTAAGCAACACCGAGGATGATATTGAACCCGCCCCCTTGCTAAACAACAAACCCTACCTGTTTATCAGCGGATGGATGCTGGTCTGCCTGGCAGCTGTTGCCCTGATTGGGGGATGGTGGGCTGTGGTGCGCTCCGACCGTTTGCTGATGCGCACGGACAATCCGCGCTTGAGCATCGCAGACCGCTATGTGCCCCGCGGGGCGATGGTTGATCGCCGCAACGCCCCTATCGCAGTGACGGAGGGTGAGCCTGGCTCCTATGAGCGCCAACTACTCTACCCGCCGCTCAGCTTGAGCGTGGGATATATCCATCCCGTTTATGGACAGGCCGGTCTTGAAGAGAGTCTCAATGAATATCTGCGCGGCTATCGCGGCACACCACAATCCACGATCCTGCTCAAACAACTGCTATACAACCAACCGCCGGAAGGGCTGGATGTACGATTGAGTATTGATCTCCAATTGCAGGAAAAAGCGGATGAGATGATGGCCGGACAAACCGGTGCCCTGGTATTGGTGAATGCCCAAAGCGGCGAGGTACTGGCGATCTCCTCTCACCCGTATTTCGATCCCGTGCAAGCCAACGGTCCATGGGAAACCTACTTCAATGATCCTACTGTACCGCTATTGAACCGGGCTACACAGGGACAATATCCACCCGGCACGGCTTTGGGACCATTCCTGCTGGCCGCTGTCGAAGAAAACAATATCAAGATCGAAGAGCCCAACAAATATTTAACTTCGCTGGACGGAGAAGCATGGGACTGCGCCCTTCAGATTCCCGCAAATACTACATTCTATGAAGCCATTGCAGCGGGATGCCCAGGCGCTTCGTTAACAATGGGTACTGCGCTGGATTTGAACGATCTGAAGAAACTGTACCAACGGCTTGGTTTTGACCAGACGCCGGACATTCCCCTGCCATCTGCTGATTCGACCAGCATCCTGGAACTCCAGGACCAAAAACGGATCGCTCTTGGACAAGACGCTATCTCGGTCACACCATTACAGATGGCGATAGCTGCTGCTTCATTTTCTGCCCAGGGAGTACGTCCCTCACCTGCTTTTGCCGCCGCAGTGAATACGCCGCAGCAAGGATGGGTGATTCTGCCTGCCGGGAAAAAAACGACAGTGTTCCAGGCTTCCGCGGTGAGCGAGGCCGCCGGTAAGCTGCCGATGTCCGGTTTGCCTGCCTGGGAAACAGTGGCTTCTGCCCGCCTGGAAGAGGGGACAATCACCTGGTATCTGGCAGGGACAACGCCGAGCTGGCGCGGGGTGCCGCTGGCGATGGCCCTGGTCCTGGAAGAAGACAACCCGGAAATGGCTGTCGAGATTGGCTCTGCTGTGCTGGATACGATTCTTAACCGGCCTGCCAGTGAGGATGAAACCTCCGGCACGCCGTAAGATTTCCAATAAGTATTTATTGCCGTTGAGGCGGCACAAGTGTCTCCCCTCCATTTGCGCCTCAAAATTTCAAACCACTACAATAACACAAAAAAACCTCCCGCGAAATTGAAACCTCGCGGAAGGGTGAATTTAAACTGACAGGGAATTGACAATTATGCCGCAGCAAGCAGGCGCACGAATTTACGTTTGCCCACCTGCAAGACGCCCGCACCAGGCACCAGGAAAGGATCCGTGATCACTTTCCCGTCCAGCTTAACGCCGTTCTGCTTCAGCAGCCGCCGCCCCTGACCACGGCTTTCGATCAGGCCGCTGGCTTGCAGCACGTCCAGCAGTATTTGCCCAGTCTCAAGCTGATATTCGGGCATTTCATCCGGGACATCCTTCTTCTGGAATACAGAAACGAACACGTCCTGTGCCCGCTCGGCGTCTTCTTCGCCATAAAAGGTGCTGACCACTTCATAGGCCAACTGCATTTTGCCGTCCCGCGGGTGCAGTGAACCATCAGCCAGGGCTTTTTCGCGGGCTTCAATAATATCCGGCGTCCAGCGGGTGACCAGGCGGGAATAAGACGGCATGGCGGCATCGGGGATGCTCATCATTTTGCCATACATATCTTCTGCATTGGTATTGATCGGAATATGATTGCCAAGAGATTTGCTCATCTTGACCACACCATCTGTCCCGGGGAGAATATCGACGATCACTGCGATATTGGGATCTTTCCCTTGCGAGGTCATGATCTTGCGGGCAGCGGTCATGATATTAAATAACTGATCCGAGCCGCCCACCTGAACATCGGCCTCCAGGGCATAAGCATCATAGCCCTGCATGATCGAATAGAATGTCTCATGCAGGTAAACCGCATCGCCTTTTTCCCAGCGCTTTTTGAAATTATCACGGGTCATGAACTGTTGAATGGTGAAATTTGAAGCCAGTTTGATCAGCTCTGCAAAAGTCAACTTGGAGAGCCAATCGGCATTGTAGCGGATGATTGTCTTTTCCTTATCAAGGATACGAAAAGACTGTTCCGCATAAGTACGGCCATTCTGTTCCACCTGTTCAGACGTCAATTGCGGGCGCAGCACATCCTTGTCTGAGGGGTCGCCGATCAAGGAGGTATAATTGCCAACCAAAAAAGTCACTTCATGCCCCAGCTCCTGGAATTGGCGTAATTTACGCATGGGAACCGTGTGGCCGAGATGCAGGTCGGTGGTGCGCGGGTCAAAACCGCAATACAACTTCAGCGGGCGACCTTCTTTTTCCGCTGCGATCAGCCTTTCGCGCAATTCTTTTGCCATCGCCTCTTTGAGCGATTCATCACCGTAGGCTGTGCCTTGCATCAGGTAAGCAACTTGTTGGTCAATGTTCATGAGAACTCTCCTTAAGTACAGATCGGTTCTGATTCTACCGCTGTTCGCCGATGATATCAACTTAAAACAAAAAGGCGCTATTATGAGCGCCTTTGCAATCTTTCCGGTTGTATGTCACCCAACAGAAATGACCATGAAATCTTCTGCCAAATGCACCTCACCGTGAAATGCTGCCCTGGCTGAATCGGCCATCGCATCCAGGACTGCCTTTCCTGCGCGGCCATCGTAATGGATCAGATAAAGCCTCTGCACCCCCGCCTCGGAAGCGATTTCAGCCGCCTGTTCAGCCGATGAATGGCCAACACCCTCACCTGCCGATTCGTGGATCAGAAGATCTGCCCCGCTGGCTAACTGCACCACCTGCGGGCAGGGCTCTGTATCACAGGAATAAGCTGCCGATTTTTGGGACAACAGGAACTCAATCCGCACTCCAGCCGTTGGCACCATGTGTTTCACCGGTGAAGCAAAAACCCGAAAGCCATCGTTCTCCAACACTGGTGTCAGTGGTTCATCAGGGAAACGGTGAAAATGCACAGGGTAGAAATCAGGCCAGGCTTTCCAATTATATAAATCCAGCAAGGTTTCCAAACAATCCAGTGTATGCTTCAATCCATACAAATGCAGCGGAGTTGAACGCCCCAGCAGCCACATATCCATCAACAACAGCGGCGCTCCGGAAATATGGTCCGGATGAAAATGCGTGAATAAAATGTCTGTGATTGAATTGATTTCAATCCCGGCTTTAGGAAGATGCAAAACCGGATTGCTGCCGCAATCGATCAACAAACCCTGCTCCCCTTCCCGCACGAAGAGGTGAGTGTGTGCATGATGTTCATCCGGAACTGCAGAACCGGATCCCAGGACGACGATCTCTCCCATTGAATTCTTCCTTTTCATAACCCACTCGTAATGGATTGAAAAAATTGATTATGCCTATTGTATTTTAGTGCCAGTTAAAATGCAATGATTACCTTGCTAAAAGAACAAAGCAGCAATGCGCGGCGTAAACCAGGCTTCGATCATCGCCGCCACCAGCAAAGCCGGCACAACCAAACCGACCATCACCTTACACCAATCTGCCAGGCTTTCGAGCCAGGTCTGTCCAATGGACTTACCGGGCGATGGTGTCGCCAGAATAGCTCCCGATTGCAATACAGCGGCGGAGGCCAGCACCAGCGCAGGAATCTCCAGAACGCCGTGCGGCAAGATGAACATGGCATAATTCCACACCGGCAGCCCATTGGTCGAGAGCAGCGCCATCAGGTAGCCGATGACGCCGGTCGTTCCAAAAAGCGGTATCATCCCCAGGATACTAAAAGACACCAGGCCGAGAACCATTCCCAGCAGCAGGGTGCGCACATTGTGCCAGAAAATGTACAGCACCGGCCCAAAACTGAACAGCGGCCACATCTGCACCAGTTGAGAGATTCGCGAATCCATCTCTTTAAGAGATGTCTCTGTGATAGGTAAATTGAAACGCTCAATCTGAAAATAGCCGACGACGACTCCAACCAGACCGATAACGGCTGCCAGTAAGATGGCCTTGCGCATCTTGCGCAGGGTCGGCCCAACTGACTTTGCATACCAGGCCCAGGGCGTACGTGCTCCGCCAGTGAACTGCGCCTTGAACACACGCCAGCCCCATTTGACGTTCAGTACGTCGATGTCCCGGCCGAGCAACTCTTCCCGTCGAAAATTCGCCAGCCCCACCCGCACCAGCAACACAGCCAGGACGACAACACCAATCACGGCATACCACAAGGTATCGTTGGTACCCCAGAACATCATCACACTTTCCCCTTGAATAAGAAAAGCAGTGGGAATGACAATAAAACTGGAAAGCAGGTTAGCCGCCCGCACGGAGGTGGTCTGTGACGAGACAACCACAGCACCGCTGACCATCATCACGGCCTGAGCGGAGGTCAAAACCAGCACTTGCAGTAAGATATTGATTTCAGGCAAGGGAATGCCTTGCAACAGCAGCCCACCCGTGTACACTCCCATGCCGAGATAGCTGGCTACCAAAGGCGGCACGGTTGCCGCCAGCAGCTTGCCCAAGTACAACTGCCAGTCTTTGAGCGGCGTATTAAGCAGGGGTTCAATACTGCCGCGTTCGCGCTCGCCAACAAAGGTTTCCAGAGCCATGACCAGCGAAACCGAAATAGGGAAGAAACCAACGATCATCATCAGAAACGGCACCAGGCGTTCGCCAATAATGTCTGCGCCATATTTGGTGACGAAATTCAACATCTGGGCGGCAGCAAAATTGGCCAGGAAGGGGAAAACCAGGGTTAATATCACAATGGGGAAGATAATGCGCCAATCGCGCAACTGGTCGCGCACTTCACGCCTTGTGATCACCAGGGCCGGACGCAGACTCTCAAGCATGATCCACCTCCAGCTCCTGATCTTCTTTCCGTTCCTGATCCGACTCCTGTTCCTTCTGTACCTGGCTGACAGCTTTCAAATAAGCCTGCTCCAGGGTGTGGGGAACTTCACGGAAAGAAATTACATCCAGCCGGTCGCGCAGCAGTTTACGCAGCAGGCGGGGGGTGGTCTCCCTGGGTTCTTCAATCTTGAAGCGCAGCCAATCTTCGCCGCGGCCGGTCAAGAAAACGCCTTTGGACAGTCTGCCTTCCCAACCATCCAGATGGTGCACCACGCGGGCTTCATATTCCACCGGGCCCAGCAGACCCGCCTTCATCTCCTGCAGGGGGCCATTTGCAATGATCTGCCCATGCCAGATGATCGCCACCTGGTCGGCCAGTTCTTCGGCTTCCTGCAAATTATGTGTGCAAAGTAAAATGGTGCGGTCGCCAGAACGCAGGTCCTTGATCGCATCACGTACCATGCGGGCGCTTTCAGGATCCATCGCAGATGTAGGTTCGTCCAGCAGCAAGACCGGCGGGTCGTGCAGCATGGAACGCACCAACGACAGCTTCTGGCGCATGCCTTTCGAGTATTCTCCCAGCCGCTGGCTGCGGGCAAAATCCATGCCCACTTGCTTTAAAAGCTGATCGATTCGCTCAAGGTAAACCGGACGCGGCAAACCATAAAGCTCACCAAAAAACTCCAGATACTCGTCACCGTTCATGCGTCCATACAGACCGTGATGTTCAGTCAGCACACCAACCCGCGAACGCACGGCTTCGGCATCCTTGACCACATCATAGCCGGCAACCACTGCCCGGCCTTCAGTCGGCACCAGGATTGAATCCAGCATGCGCACTGTGGTCGTCTTTCCGGCGCCATTGGGTCCCAGCAAAACCAGGACCTGACCCGCGGGCACATCCAGATTGACGTTATTCACAGCGACAAACTCGTTAAATTTTTTGGTCAAGTTTTCGGTGTAGATCATTTTAAACCCTCTTGCATACAACTGTTCGGACGGGTAAGCCCAAAACGCAACGAGTAAAAATCAGATGTAAATTTATTCAGCAGGCTCGCTGGTTGTTTCTTGTTCCACAACCTGTTCTTCTTCTCCTTCTGAAGCAGCAGGTGCACCAGGGCGATGGCGCAAGAAGAGTACTACAATGCTGGCAACAGCAATCACAGCCATCAAGGTCTGATTAGCATTAATAACACCTACCGTAGAAGGATCAAGCCGCAGGAATTCCAGACTAAATCGCACAACAGGGTACCCGATCAAATAGAGCAAGAAAATATCACCATCTTTCAAACGATCCGTGAAGCGGCTGCCCACCCAAAGCAAAATGCCCATGATAGTCAGGTTCAAAAGCGACTCATAAAGGAAAAGAGGATGGTAACGAGCGACATCTGCATAGTTTGCCAGACGGTGCATCGGGTCAATAGTGATCGCCCACGGCAGTTCAGAAGGCGCACCGTACAATTCCTGATTAATGAAATTGCCCCAGCGGCCGATGGCCTGGGCCAGAATCAAACCAGGTGCAAGCACATCCAGCAATACAGGAAAACTAACCTGACGCTTGCGGGTAAAGAGGTATAAAGCCAGCACACCGCCCATGACGCCGCCGGGAATGCCAAGACCGCCATTCCAGATGGCAAGCATGTCTAATGGATGGGTCAGGTAATATTTGGTGGTTAACCCCACAGCAACCATTGAAGCGGGCGGCGTGAGAATATGCCATATGCGGGCGCCGACGATACCGGCGACAAGCAGCCAGGGCATAGCGTCCCAAATCAGTTCCTCTTCCATGCCGCGTTTTCTGGAAAGCCGGTCTGCTAACCAGGCGGCTGCCAATGCGCCCAGCATGATGATGACGCCATAATAATGTACAAATAAAGGTCCGATCTTAAATCCAGTTGGCATGAGTCTTTACTCCCTTTCTTTCATCAACGTGCCTGCACGTTGGAAGTTCATCATTCAGTTTTATTGCCATCGCGGCGCACCCGCAGGATGCGCTGCACGGCGGTGATGTTGGCTAGCACGGCAATGATCCCAACTCCTACCACAGGGAAATGAAATAGCAAGGAGGGGATAAGCACCAAATAGCGTTCAATACGGGTCATGATCCCGTTCTTGGCCTCAATGCCAACCGCCTCAGCTCTTGCCCGGCTATACGAAACCATCAAGGAGCCCATCATTGCCAGATATACAAGCACACAGGCCAACATATCGCCTTGCGGGATGAAATACAGCAGTAATCCCCCGAAGATGACCAACTCGACATAGCGGTCAGTCACCGAATCCAGAAATGCACCAAACGGTTTGATGCTGCCCTGCAAACGGGCCATCGAGCCATCCAAAGCATCGGCGGGAGCCAACAGTAACAACACCACACCGGCCAGGGTAATGCGGCCTCTGGCCAGCAGGAAGGCCGCGGCAAAATGCCCAACCAGTCCGACTATGGTTAAAACATTAGGGGTCAATCCTATCTTCAGCAAAAACCCGGCAGCCGCATCCAAAACACCTTTAAATTGCTCTCGCAGGATGTCGGTCAGGCTCTTCACATCTTTATTCACCACATCTTCCACAAATACGCTCCTGAACCCGGTTAATTTTTGGTTGTTTCCAGCACACTGCATGGCGAAATAACCTGGGAAATTGGCGATTCAATGCTATCTTACCCCCGCCAAACTGTCAAGCAACTGAATTCTGTCTGATAGGTTTTTAAGGAGAAAAACTACCCGTTCCTCTTCTGATACGGGTAGTCGATGGTGATGCTTATAGCACATTACTCTTCTTCTAAAGGATCAATTTGATCCTCTGCATCAGCACTGTCTTCATCTTCATCCACAGGCGGGATGAGCACATCCCGTTCCCTGCCCCCGCCCTGGGACGGACCAACAATACCCATCTCTTCCAGGTCATCGATCAGGCGTGCCGCTCGAGGGTAACCAACCCGCAGCCTGCGCTGTAACACGGAGGCACTGGCGCGCTGCTCACGGCGTACAAGCTCAATCGCTTTATCCAGCAAGGCATCCGCACCAGCAAGAGGGCCTTCCACCAGGCCTTCCCAGGGAGCAGATGATTCCTGGGCCTGCCATGTTTTTTGCCAGAAAGAAACCACCCGTTCCACTTCCTGGTCTGTGACCATCACGCCCTGCGCCCGTATGGGACTGCCTGCTTCGGGGTCCTGATAAAGCATATCGCCGCGACCGAGCAAGGTTTCTGCCCCGACCGTATCAAGGATCACTCGTGAATCCACCGATGAAGCAACAGTGAAAGAGAGCCGGGCCGGGAAATTGGCTTTGATCAAGCCAGTGACCACGTCCGTGCTGGGGCGCTGTGTAGCAATCACCAGATGAATACCCGTTGCCCGCGCCAATTGCGCCAGGCGCACCAGACTGTGTTCGGTTTGGTCAGGGGCCGACATCATCAAATCTGCCAATTCATCGATCATGATCACGATACGCGGCAGTTCTGGACGATTGCGCCGCCGCATCTGACGGTTATAGCGTTCCAGGTCTTTAACACGTGCCGCTTCAAGCAGGCGATAGCGGCTGTCCATCTCCGTCAATGCCCAACGCAGCACGGCCAGCATGCGCTCGGTCTCGGTTTCCACCTTGCCCAGCAAATGCGGCAGGCCATTAAAGCGCACCAGTTCGACCATCTTGGGATCCAACAACGCCAGGCGCAGTTCATCGGGGGTGTTGTTCATCATCAGACATACCGCGAGTGCCGCAATGCACACGGATTTACCCGAGCCAGTTGTTCCGGCGATCAATAAATGAGGCATACGCCCCAGGTCTGCCACCACCGGTTGACCGGAGACATCCCGTCCTAACGCAATCGCCAGCGGGGTATTTAAGCGATGAAAAGCAGATGACTCCTGCAAGGTCCGCAGCCGCACCAGGGAGCTGGTATCATTTGGCACTTCAATACCCACAAAGGACTGTCCGGGGACGGGCGCTTCAATACGCAGCCGCTCTGCCGAGAGTGCCAGCGCAAGGTCACGCGAAAGGGCAGAAATCTGCGAAACACGCACCTTGTGGCGAGTGATCTCCCCTTCGGGACTAGTGCGTTCCACAAAGCCCGGCTCCACGGCGAACTGGGTCACGGTCGGGCCAACACGGTAGCCCACCACCCGGGCTGGAATACCAAAATCCAGCAGAGTCTTTTCAATCAAGCCAGCCGTGGCATGAATGGCGCCTTCGTCCTTGCCAACAGTCTGGTCTTTGAGAAGCAGGCTCAGCTTCGGCAGCCGGCCATCGCGGCGTCTGTCCTCTATGCTGTCTCCGGATTCTTGCATCGGGACCTCCGGCAGAGGGACAAACTCATCCGAGAGCGGTACATCGTCATCCACAAGCTCTTGTTCAGCCTCAGGGAGAG
>JAIOTF010000184.1 GCA_021107195.1 Anaerolineaceae bacterium
GTAATGTTTTGCCTTGGCCATATATTGCTTCTGTACTTGCTGAACGACGCAAAGGTAATCCTGCGCCCCCAATTCCTCAATTCCAACCTGTTGGATGACTTAATGAAGAAGGGGAGTGAACGGTTACTAACATAGATAGTGGTACTAATACAGGGCAGGTCAGCTATTTAATTTATAGTGACATTTGCTTGAAATCTGTAAACGGATTGTATTACAGTTTAAAACTAGGTAGGAGAGCTGAGGATAAATGGAAACCAGATATCAACCAGGTCAGGAACAGTTGGATTTGATTGAAAGATTCTTGAATGCTTACAATGCGATTGAACATAACTTGCGAGATCTTTTAGGTAAAAAGGATCATGTTTCATTTTCATATCTTGTGCAGATCTATGCAGATCGATATCCCCGATGGCGCGAGAAGAGGTTTTTGCGAATGGTTGGTGAGTTGCGCAATGTCACTGTTCACCAACGTGAACATCGGTATGAGTATCTATCGGTACCATTATTGTCAGTTGTCGAAGAAATTGAAAGAATTCGAGATCAATTTTTATCTCCTGAATTGGTATTCCCAGAATTCAAAAAGAATGTGGTTTGTTTTGAGCAAAACGATCTGCTTTCAGATGTTTTGCAGAGCGTAGTAGAACATGATTATTCCCAGTTTCCAATTTTAGAAAACGGCGAGTTTTGTGGATTGCTGACTGAGAATGGCATCACGCGCTGGTTAGCAATGTATCGTGTGAATACAGAAACAATAATTGATTTCAGCGATATTCAAGTTAATCACATTATTAGCAAAGAAGAGTACCGCAGAAATAGTGAATTCATACCGCGGAACACTTCAATATTAGAAGCAGAAAACCACTTTATAATTAATGCATTTTTAGAAGCTTTGCTCATTACAGAAAATGGAAAAGTTAATGAAAAGCTTTTGGGCATTATCACTAGATGGGACATTATCTGAAAGCATTATTGATTGCTGTTGAGATGTTTCTCTATAGGTGATTGGTATGAGTAACTGATTGCTGCTTCAATAATACATCGAAGTGTCCCGGAGGTTATGACGTATCACAGTATTACAGGTAAATTTCAGATAATCTTACAATATCTCATGTATAATAAAAGGCAGCATTGCTGGATGGGGAAAGAAGAAAAACTGACTTTAATTTCCCGTGGTTATCAGCAAAATAGCGATGATGATGAAATCCAGTGCAACCCCTTTGAAACTTTTTCCTTTTGATGAAAGTGGTCAATATGTCCTGGTTCAGCGCAAAATGGAATTTTGGTGCCCATGTTATAGTTCACAAAAGGAGCCAAAATGATGAACAAGAAACGCAAGAACTACAGTCCGGAAGAAAAAGCCCGCCTACTCAAAGAACACTTGATGAACGGAGTAGCCGTATCGCAGATTTGCGAAGAAAACCAGTTACAACCGACTGTCTTTTACCGCTGGCAACGTCAATTATTTGAACAGGGCGCCGCCGCCTTCAAAAGCGATCAGGATCGTGAAAGAGCTCGTCTGGAAAAGAAAATCGCTCGGTTGGAAGAAAAAGTTGTCAGGAAAAACGAAGTTCTGGGCGAGTTGATGGAGGCACATATCGAGCTAAAAAAAAGTCTTGGGGAAGACTGAGCAAGCGCATGGTCTCCAAAAAGATGCGTCAGGAAGTTGTAGATTTTGTCCAGATCTGGAGCCGGAAAACGCCGATGAAGCAAGCCCAAATGCTCATCCGGTTCGGTATCCCACCCAGCAAATATCACGATTGGGTTCAACGTTATGAAGCAGAAAATCGTCACAATGGCTCTATCCCTAAAGGATTATGGTTGCAAAAAGCCGAGCGAGAAGCCATCATAGACTACTATGTAAAACACCCGGACGAAGGTTACCGCCGTCTTGCTTACATGATGTTGGATGAAAATATCGCCGCAGTCAGCCCCATCAGTGTCTACCGGGTGCTAAAGGCTGCCGGAAAGCTGAGAAAATGGGCAAAAAAGCCCTCCAAAAAAGGAACGGGCTTCAAACAGCCCTCAAAAGCGCACCACCATTGGCACATCGACATCTCTTACATCAACATCGCCGGGACTTTCTATTACCTTTGCAGCGTGTTGGATGGCTACAGCCGTGCCATTCTTCATTGGGAGATCCGGGAACAGATGACCGAGGCGGACGTGGAAATCGTCTTGCTGAGGGCGAAAGAACTTTTTCCTGAAGCCAGGCCGAGGATTATCTCCGATAACGGGCCTCAGTTTATCGCGCGTGCCTTCAAGGAGTTTATCCGCATCAGCGGGATGACGCATGTCCGCACCTCGCCCTATTATCCGCAGAGCAACGGCAAAATCGAACGCTGGCATGGCTCGCTCAAACAAGAATGTATCCGCCCCAAAACACCGCTCGACCTGACAGATGCCCGCCGAGTGGTGGGGGCTTATGTGGTGCATTATAATCAATACAGATTACACAGTGCCATCGGTTATATCACCCCACAAGACAAGCTCGAAGGACGTGAAAAGATTATCTTTGCCGAACGAAAAGAGAAACTTCAGGAAGCTAAAAAAAGGAGAAAAAACTTACAGAAAAGAACGTCTGCCCCCGTTAGGAATAGCCTGCTCCAGCCTCGACTGCGAGCTAAGTAAGTGTCTTATTCTCAATGCCTAAAATTCCATTTTCACTTGAAGCAAAACAAATAGGCTCGTGCCTATTCCTGTTTTGTAGTTTCCTGGAAAAGAGGTTGTCCTCTTCCAAACTGGAATCCAGAGGACACTAGATAAAAGGCAATACTACCCGTTATTTGCAAGGAGATAAACATGAAACACCGAAAATTGACGTCAGTTTTGGGTCTATTAGTTTTATTTTTTGTCGTTAGTATAGCCTGTAACTTTCCAACAATATTTCCTGCACAGGAGACGTATACTCCTCCGTCTGAGGTGAGTATTCCGTCAGATGAAGTTCTGGTTGCTACCGGCTCCGGATCGGTTATGGTTTCAAGCGGAGAAGCTGGTGTTTTGACCACAGACAGCGGCGCACAGCTTGAGATTCCCAACGGCGCCGTACCTCCTGCGGAGGATGGCAGTCCTGGCATAGCAGAATTCAGTATGGAGGAAGATTTCTCGAAGGTAATGGATTTGTCGTCTGATTTCACTCAAGTTGGCCCTGTCTATCGATTGTTGCCTGAAGGGACTGCATTTGGCATGCCGGTGAAGCTCACCTTGCCCATACCCGGCGATGTCGATGCAGGCTCTGTGATGGGTGTCGCTACCTTCGATGAATTCTCCGGAACCTGGCAGCTCCTGCCTGCAGCGGTTGATGAGGCGGCGCGCACTGTGGTTGCCGAGCTTGGGCATTTTTCATCTTATGGATTATGGGGCCTTTCCGGCTACTTCGAATCCAGAGAAAGTTGGACGGGGCCAAATGGTGGTTGGTTCGACATCGTGAACACAGCCAGAGATGCGCTGGTGACCGCTCCCTTTGGTAAGCCCTTACCAGTGAGCGTCTACTATGGCGTGTGTGTTCAAGCCGTTACCTACGATGATCCTCTGGCCGAAACCTGGAATTGGCGGCGTCCGACGGATTGGATGATCGGGGCCACCGCTCAAAAGAACCAGGATTCAACCCTTGAGCAGTGGTTGCCGACGGGTACGTACACCCTGATGGAGATGTATGGTCTCGGGGAGACAAATAATTATGATATCGATTACTATCCTCAACATAAATATTTCATCAGGCCTATGGGGCAGGTTTATCTTGGGGCTGGCGAACGGATCGAATTTAGTAGTCCTATTGATAGAGATTTTGGCGATCTGGAGAACCAGGGTTTCATCTGGAGTAAGCACCCGTGTTGGATGAAGCCGATGGATACACCGCCCGTCGAGCCGGGTGATAATTGGAGCGAGCTCGAAGTAATAAACACACACAGACACATGACGACGAATACACACTTTGGCAATCGTTTGCCGGCTCAAGTCAGCTATGGAGTGTGTTCACCAAACCGTATTTACGATGATCCTCTGGCCGAAACCTGGAATTGGCGCCCTCCACTGAACTGGTGGATGATAGTCACCGCTCTAAAAGATAGAGACGCAAGCTTCACCTATGAATTACCAGCGGGTAACTATTCGTTGTTGGAGGTATATCATCTCTCCGAGATAAACACCACGGATTTTACTTACAATGCACAAGGCGTGCACTACTATCGGCCATTGGAAATAGTTCCTCTAGTAGGTGGGCAGACGATCACCTTTACATCTCCAGCAGTTGACCCTGGACCCGCCGGGGATTGGGCTATGAGCCTGGCAGACGCGGGTTTTTCTGTAGATACAACGAACCCTTGTAATTCGGATTCACCAATGACAGTACCTGCCTATGATGGTGTGGAATTCCGTTTGGGAGATAAATCATTTGCTGATCAGGTAGTGAATTTTAATCCTGGGAGCGGTACTGGAGAAATCGATGGATCCGCTGCTAGTGGTCCTCCCGATGGGGAGACGGGGCCATCAGCTATCGGCGCCCCAGGGGATGTCACCTTGGGATTGGGTGGGAGTATCACCCTCCAATTTACAGACAACTACCTCATTGATGTAGAAGGCCTTGACCTGTATGTGTTTGAGTATGGACCGGCTGTTGAAGCATTTAAAGTAGAAATCAGCAAGGATGGATCGGATTGGATTGACTTGGGTACTGTTAGCGGGCAGCCAACAGGCCTGGATATTCATGATTACGTGGAACCCGATGATAAGTTTAGCTATGTGAGGATAACCGACGCAAACCCCTTTGCGCCTCGTGACCCCACAATAATTGGAACCGAAGCCTATGAAGGAGCCGATATAGAATCGGTGGGAGCCATTGGAGCTCAGAGAATACCTTGACTCGGATGATGGTGAGTCCCCAATACGGATACATCCAATCCCACTGAGGTGGCTTGTGTCAGCGGGTTTTGTGCAGGTGCATGGGACATAAACTGGGGGAGAAATGGTCTGCACTGTGAATGGTGTGAGCATGCACTGCGAATACACTTATGATCAGAGCAGGATTGACGCTGCCCTGAGTGCAGATGGAAGCACGATGGATGGTCAATGTGCTGAATCTCCCAGTTGTTCCCCAACCGATGATGGAGGGGGAGTGACTATTACACTTTCACACAATGGCAATACGATCGACGGTTCCTGGTGGTACGGGCGAACAGTGGAGGCGGTGTCAACATCCCAAATAATATATAGACACAATACTCAGTGTGGGCAAAAATTTATCTTTTATGTGCACTGTGGACACCATTACATGCTGGTTTCGAATCGAGTGATGTGGGTTCAATTCCCGCCGAGGACACTTATACACCCCCGCATTCCTTAGGGACGAAATTATTAAACATTAAAAGGAATTTCGGTTCCCACTCATTCCACTCATCCTGGGGTGCACGCGCAACAACATAATAGATCACGTCATCTTTGACCATATCCATAAACAGATAATCCGGAAGAATGGTGACCAATATCTGCACACGGCTGCTCTCCACAGCGCTATCTCCCAATAAAGCTGGCTCTTGTTTGCCCAAATAATCCTTCACAAACATTGATGAAAAAACAATTTGCGGATCGGCAATGTGCTTGGCCGCGATGCCTTCAGCGATTGTGCTCAGGTCAAGGCCTATTTCGCTGTCAAAACGCCTTCTTGAGCCAAAATAAACCTGGACATCTGGATTATCAGGATGTTCAAAAAGCATCCCTGAGCCATCCGCTTGTAGTTCTGCAGGATAAGCCAACATATGCGTACATCCATCATAAAAAACCATTCCGTCAGCAATCTGGGGGGTTACCCAGATTGCTGGCTGCGCATGCGAATCGATTGGTTTTTCTTTTTGAGGTTGGCAAGTAGTCAGAGATAATAATATTAAGGCAATCATCCAGTAGGTAATTTTCTTTTTTCTCATCATGCACCTTCCTCTTCTAAAAATCCAGCATATTAATCATCGGAAGTCTCATCAAACATCTTGGCCAACAATTTCACCGCCAGGCGGCTGTGCAAACAGACTCACATTTGCGGCCGAGAGATCAGTATCGGTGAACTGGCTTTATCCATGTTCCAATCGCAAATGAAGTAATCTGGTTTCCCGTTGCCTCCGGTGACATAACCACGATTCTCCCATTGAAAGCAGGAAAAACCCGAAGCCAGAATAATGCTCGAAAATCCCGCGGACTCCCCACCATCAGCCGAATGCTCTTTTAACTCGCTTTCGCTGGTTAATAATGTATGTCATCAAAAGAAATGAGATAAAAAGGTCTGTTTGCTAAGAGACACTTTTCCTGTTGTTAGTTGAAATTTTACACGCAAAGGCGCTATTGAATTTACACGCGTCTTTGCGACAGGGTCCGCATCCACCAGTATGGTATGGATAAAAGCCGCAGCAGGTTATTTTCCATTTCAGCTTACATAATAGGATTGGAACCTTCAGGCATCGATTTTACGGATTAGCTCGTGCTGAGTGAAGCCAGAAAAATCTCAAAGATGTTTCTGAAACTTACGGAATATCAATATTGATTGTGATAGCCTGCATATCATCGCTAGATCGGTAAATTCTAAGCTCGTACCCAGAATCACCAGACCAGATTCGTCCCCGGCAGGAAAGTGTTTCGGGATGGAGTTCCGGTTGCCGTATCTGACAAGCGAAATCTTCGCGATAAATAACGCCATAGAAATCACCCTCGATCCCAGGAACATACAGTGATAAATCCAAAATAGAATCTTCTAGTTTTGTTTCGATTAATTCTACGGTGGTGTACATCATTTTGGGGGCAGGGGTAAACCTTACACAGGAAGTACCACAACCGCCGGGGCATTCATCGTGGCAGATATACTCTTCATTCCTGGCGCAGTTAGGGGGTGTACAAACCGGAATGAATTCATCCTCGATACTTTCAGGGGATTCTAATATAATTTCCCTGGATTCGGGAATCGCGCTGCATGCCGGGGTAGCTAATACCAAAATTATTATTCCTGAAGTGATGAAGAAAAGATTCCGATGGATGCTCATTTCATTCTCCGTCTTTTTGCACGCCTTCTTTGCAGAGTGACAGATTATTGTGACGTACCAGGAACCGGCTGCCAGCTATGGCCATTTTTCTTGCTTCGGCAATCCGGACCTGCTCATCTCTGTATTCTGCAATTATAAAGAATTCTTTACCTGGATAATTTATTTCCTGGGGAGTAGCTTCCCACCGACTTGGTGCCGGTGGCAAGGTGTAATAGTCGATGGATTCCAAATCCAGCATTTTTGGGATGTTAGGGCCTGACTTTTTGGGCTTTTGTTTGGCCAGGGCAAGTTGATCCCCAGGCTCCCCTTGGCCTTCTGTTTTATCGAATATGGAGCCAATAATTATTTGTAACCGTTCACTCCCCTTCTTCATTAAGTCATCCAACAGGTTGGAATTGAGGAATTGGGGGCGCAGGATTACCTTTGCGTCGTTCAGCAAGTACAGAAGCAATATATGGCCAAGGCAAAACA
>JAIOTF010000427.1 GCA_021107195.1 Anaerolineaceae bacterium
ATTGGCAGATTCAATATTGATGAATTTGTAAAAAGCCAGAGAACACCTTTTTGTCATTCCGGTGAAAGCCGGAATCCAGTATATTCAAACAGTTACCAAGCGTCTGAACTTCGGTTTTCACCAGAGTACGATCTTGATCTGTTCCATGAAGCGCAGTTGGCCGCCCTGCTGCAAAAAGGCGTTACCGGTGACCCTACGATCCTTCCCGCAGAAAAGGTTTTTTCGATGTTGACCATTGATGGCGCGCGTGCCGTTGGCTTGGCAGAGCGGGTGGGTTCATTGGAAGTTGGCAAACAGGCTGACCTGGCGGTGATCGATTTTGATTCCGCCAATCTTACGCCCAGTTATGATCTCTATTCTCATTTCATTTATGCGATTGCTGCATCCAATGTGCGCCACGTTATGATCGATGGCAAAATGGTGATGCAGGACCGCCAATTATTGACCCTGGATGAAGGTGAAGTGAAATCTCAGGTGCGCCAGATCGCGGAAAAGGTGCGGTTGATTTAAAATGGGGAGAGTAGTTGTTGAAATTCAGATATTTTGTCATTGGAGAAGGACGTCAGTCCGACGTGGTAATGTCCGCCATGATCCTGGAGATTGCCACGCTCCGGCTTTGCCTACGCTCGCAACGACGAATTGTGGGTTTTAAGAATTACTTGTTCTCAATAAGAATAAGGAAAAGAACAAATGACAAAAATTTCTACCGAGTTTGGATTTGGAACGTTGTTAAATCACACAGGTGAAGGGGATAACTCTCATCGGGCGCATATCACGCCCATTTATCAAACATCAACCTTTTGTTTCCCGGATGCAGAAACCAGCGGCCGGGTTTTTGCAGGCGAGGAGGCGGGGTATATTTATACCCGTGTGGGGAATCCCAATGCAAGCCAGCTTGCTCAGAAAATCGCTGTTCTCGAAGGAATAGAGTTGTTGCGAGCGAATCCAGATAAGCCAGTAGAAGAAGTGGTGGCCGGGTGGGTCTTTTCCTCCGGCATGGCTGCTATTTCTGCGGCTATTCTGGCGCATGTGCGTGTTGGACAGACGATCATCGCCCAGCGCTGTCTATATGGCAATTCGTTTGGTTTCCTGTACGATATTGCAGATGAGATGGGTATCAAAACCATCTGGGTGGATGATGTGAATGTTGATGCCTGGAAAGACGCTTTTGCAGCCCATCCCGATGCTGTCCTGGCATATATTGAAACCCCATCCAATCCCACTTTGGATGTGATTGATCTGCAGGCTGTTGCAGAAGTCGCCCATACCTATGATGCCTGGCTGATGGTGGATAATACCTTTGCCACGCCATACCACCAGCGCCCGCTAGCCCTGGGTTGTGATGTGGTGGTGCATTCCACAACGAAGTACATTTGCGGCCATGGTGTGGTGATCGGCGGGGCGGTGGTCAGCCCGCATCTGGAGTACATGAATCCGGGTGGTGAGGGCATTGGCCGCTGGCTGAAATTGGGCGGTGCGCCCAGTCCGTTTGACTGCTGGCTGGTCAATTTGGGACTCAAGACCTTGCACCTGCGCATGAAGGCGCATAATGAAAACGCCCTGGCGATTGTCGATTATTTGATTCATCACCCCAAAGTGGCTCGGGTTTATTATCCGGGCTTGAAAGAAAACCGCGGCCATGCAGTGGCATGCCGTCAGATGCACAATGGTTTTGGCGGGATGCTGTCCTTTGAATTGAAGGGTGGTTATGATGCCGGTGTGCGGTTGATGAACCGGGTGAAACTTTTCAATCTGGCTGTCAGTCTGGGGATTGTCGATTCTTTGATCGAACACCCTGCCAGCATGACCCATTCCAAAGTGCCGCCCGAAGAACGCCTTCAGGCTGGTATCAGTGAAAGCCTGGTGCGCTTGTCTGTCGGCGTTGAAGATGTCAAAGACCTTATCGCTGACCTGGATCAGGCCTTGTCCTGATCCAGACAATAGCAGCATTCCCTGGTCAGAATATAGGCGTTCATTTCATTGTGTGTTCTCTTTTTCTTTCGCACAATGAATTTGTATAGACAAGCTAGATCGTGTTTATTAATTGGTGGAGAAAGCGGCGGTTTTTGGTAATATCAAACAAAAAATTGGGTATTGACTTTTATTTGTCATAGTTTATAATTTTAAGTGCCGCAGGTGTCTGCGGCACATCCCACACATCTATTTTTCATTTTTATTAAGGAGGTTTTACGATGACTGTTGAAACATCCAAACCGAATGATCTGACTGCCGAACAAATCTGGACGGTACAGGAAGGGGAAAAGCGATCCGTTGGTGTCATCCACATCGTGATCACTGCCCTGCTCATCGGTATCGGTTTTGTTGTTGGCGCCTTCGGTTCCATTAGTTTCCCGCTTGGCTTTGGGGTGAACTTCTTCTGGACTGGAATTGCAGTGCAGCAAGTTGGCGCAGTATGGTTCGGTATCTGGGGCGTGATTGCCGGTGCGGTTTTCCCCTTCTTCTCGAACGCTATCGCTGGTACGCCTTTCTACGTTTCCTTGGCCTACATTCCCGCCAATGCTGTACAGGCTTTTCTGCCGGCTTGGGTCTTCCGCAAATTCAAACTGGATCCGCGTCTAAAAACCAAGCGCGATTATTTGTACTTCTTTGGCGCCATGCTCGTTTCCAGCGCCTTTGGTGCATTGTGGTCCACCCTCGTGGTGCTGCGCGGCTTCGGTCTGCTCACCACCGAATCTTTGCCCCTCTTCATCTGGGGTTGGTTCGGCGGTAATGTTGTTGCCGGTGTTGTTTTCAACTTTGTTCTCCTCAAGGCGCTTTCGGGTGTTGTTATCCGTACACCAGCTTTTGTTAAACGCTGGCTAGCATAATCCAAAACTGCTGTTCAAGTAAGGGGCGGGATTTACCCGCTCCTTACTTTTTATGAAGAGGCGATTTAATGAATAAAACCTTATTGGGGTACGTTCCGGATGAATCTCCGATCTATGTGATCCATCCTTTTGTGAAGCTGTTTTTCCTGTTGATTGTCAGTCTTTTCCCTTTGTTTATTCAGGCTCCCGAGTGGAATTTTTTGATCTTTGTTGTTGTGCTGATTTTGATGGCCATCAGCCGGGTTGACATGGGAATCATGAAGATTTATGTCCCTGTTGCCATCTCGATGGGCATGATCATTCTGCTTTCCTATACCATCCTGGGCGGTATCCATCCTGAATTCTATGTGCTTTTCAATGTCTTGGGCAGACCAATCTATTGGGAACGTTTGCGGGACGCTATGGTTGTTTACTTCCGCATTTTACCAATGATCGCCACCATGGTGTTTTTCCTGAGTACCTCCCGCGAGCGCGACATTATCGTTGCCATGCGCAGCATCCGCGTGCCGTTCGTGATCACCTATGTGTTTGCGATGGCCTTGCGCTCGGCCGGCATGGTGCTGGAAGATTTTCAGATCGTGCGCCAGGCTGAACAAGCGCGCGGTTTTGACCCGGCTGGCAAATCGTTGATCTACAAGATCCGCCAATACATCATGTATATGATCCCTCTCTTTGCACTTTCTCTGCGCCGCTCAGAGGAGTTTACCAATGCTCTTGTGGCGCGTGGTTATGCTTTTACTGGCGAGGCTGCTAAAGTAAAGCGCGCCGATTTTATTCTTACCCACTATCAGTTTCGCAGCCATGATATTTTCTTCACTGCGTTGATCTTGGGGTTGTTTATTGCATTATTGTTTTTCCGTTTCTATTACGGCTCTTTTAATTTGGAGACTTCCTGGATCAATCTCCTTTTTAGCCCGTACAATTAGAGGATATGTGAATATGGAAATCATACAATTAAAAGACTATTCGTGGACTTATCTCAATGCCGCAAGACCAGCATTGCAGGATATTAATCTCACCATTAACCAGGGTGAATTTGTTGGCATCATTGGGCCAAATGGGGCGGGGAAGACTACCCTGGCCTATTCAATGAATGGCTTGATCCCGGGTCAATATCATGGCATCAAGAAAGGCGAAGTGGTTGCCTTTGGTCAAGAGGTGGAGGAGCATCCACGCGGCGCTTTACAGCGCAAGGTTGGTATGGTCTTTTCAGACCCGGAAGCGCAATTCACCGCCATGACCGTTGAGGATGAGTTGGTCTTTGGTATGGAGAACATCGGATTGGCTATTCCCGAGATCCGTGAGCGACTGGAGTGGGTGGTAGAC
>JAIOTF010000079.1 GCA_021107195.1 Anaerolineaceae bacterium
GCCTTGCAACAAGACCCCCGCCTGGGAAACATGCTGCACAATCTGCAAGGGAAAACCAACCCCCAAGGCCAAATCACCGCAGGGTCAATTTGGCGGGCCTGGAAAAACTTGGAATTCGGGCAAAAGAAAATTCCCTCGCGTTTGATCACGTTCCTTGCCCATCGCATCCTGAAACGGGTGCCTTCAATTTGACGCTAAGGAGAAACAATATGTCCACCCTGCAAAAGATCGCCTGGTTTCAGGGGCGCCGCGATGATATTCCCAACCAGGAGCTGGCAAAGAACTGGCCGAAAACGAAAACCGTACCGGCATCCAGGAGCTCGCCGAAAACCTGTGGCACGAGGAAAAGAATGTGCGCAGCGACTGTGTAAAGGTGCTCTATGAAATCGGCTACCTGCGTCCGGACTTGATCACCGGTTACGTGGAAGATTTCCTTAAGTTGTTAAATGAAAAGAACAACCGCCTGGTGTGGGGAGGAATGATCGCCCTGGGCACAATCGCCTCCCTGCGCCCGGCCGAGATTGGCGAAAAGCTGAACGATGTACTCACCACCGTGGAGAACGGCTCCGTCATTACCCAGGTGTGGGGCATGCGCGTCCTGGCGCAGGTAGCGGCCGGAGCACCACAGCACAGCCCGCGCATCTTCCCCTTCCTGCTCGACCAGCTCAAGCTCTGCAAACCGCGCGATGTGCCCACCCATGCCGAAAGCATCCTGCCTGCAGTCACGGAGGACAACAAGGACGAACTGCTGGCCGTCATCGAATCCCGCCGCCCGGAATTCACCCCCGCCCATGAAAAACGTATGAAAAAGGTGCTGAAGCAAATCTTGTGAACGGAGAGAAACAAATGCAAAACAAAAAGATGGTCGTCTATGGAATTGTTCTCACCATAGCCTTCGTGGGGCAGATCATTCTCGCATTTTTGTACTATGACCCCGAAGGGAATGCAACCCGAATCAATATTGGATGGGGCGTGCTTATGCTTTCAGCGATCTTTGGCTGGCTGCCAATCTTTACCTTTCGCAAAAAAGGGGGCGTTGAAGGAAAAAGTTACATTAACACAACAGTTCTGGTAGACACCGGCATCTATGGCGTCGTGCGCCACCCGCAATATCTGGCGGGTATTCTGCTGAACGTAGCATTGCCATTGATCACCCCTCATTGGACCGTCACAACTCTGGGACTGATTGCCTCAACGATCACCTGTTTAAATACCTTCGATGAAGAAAAAGGCTGCATCGAGAAGTTTGGCGAGGATTACCGGCGATACATGGAAGAAGTACCCCGCCTGAATTTCATCTCAGGCACACTCCGCTCCATACGTCGAAGAAAAGGATGAGCATGATGGAATACAATCAAGAAAAAGTCGATGAAATGACTCTGGCTCTTCTCTATCTCACTACCTTCCAGGATAAATATAGCGTCAGAGCCTGGAAAGGTCTGGATTGGGATACCCTCAACAGGCTGCACGAGAAAGGCTTTATCAGCAATCCCAAAACGAAAGCCAAATCAGTTGTGTTGAGCGAGAAAGGTGTAAAGCTTTCTGAGGAATTATTCTTCAAACATTTTGGACAAAAAGAATAAGGTTGCTTTGTATGCACCTGCCCTGGGCCTTGAATTATCAGCCAGTATTGAGACCCTCAAAATGTATAATAATGAAGAAGTCGATATCACTGTTGACATTCTGACAAGGAGGAAAATATGCAATTTGAAGCACTGGGCAACCCGCTTATTTTAATCCCGACAGGCATTATCGTCATCCTCGATTTCCTGGCTTTACCACTCTTTATCAAGTGGCTCAAAAATGGGGAGAGAAAAAGACTGCGATATCTGCTATTCTTCAAACCTTTCAGTACCCTCATCTGCATCTACTTCATGTTCACCCAGTTTGGATCAGCCTTTTTTGTGGGAGCATGGTATCTTCCTTTCGCTCTTTTAGTAGCTCTGATAATGCTGGTATATCTTTTTGTTCAAGCTTTCACGCTTCGAAAAAAAACTGGCTCATCTAAAAAGATGTATATTGTCCACTTATTAACCGGATTTGCCATCGCCTTTTCCATTGCAATACCTCCTATGCTTTATTCCCCCATAAAAGAAACTTGTGCAAGAGACAATTCAGCAAAGATCCCCGCAATGTCACAGGCTATGAATAATTATTTCAGCGATCACAACAGCTATCCCAAAACATTAGATGAACTCATCCCCACATATATTGACCAGATCCCAACCCCATCCTGCAATTTGATCTCCGGCGCGCCAAGGACATTCTTTGCAAACACATGCAAGGGAGAAGTTCCTTTCTTCTATGTAAGAACAGTTGACTTTGTAGGCTTTGATTTTTATGAATATGGCACTGGCAGGCATTGGCGACTGCATAGCTTCCTCGATAACCCCGACCCAGGCTACTGTCGCTGATAAACAACAAACGAGGCCCCCTTGACCATAAAAGCAATCTGTTTTGACGCCGACGGCGTTGTTGTCAACCCGCAGTTACTATACGCCAAACGTCTCGATGAGGAATGCGGTATCACCCGCGAAATGACGCACAGTTTCTTTGGCGGTATTTTCAATGATTGCCTGGTTGGGAAGGCTACTCTGAAAGACGTATTACCGCCTTTCCTGCGTAGATGGGGCTGGCAGGCCACCATGGAAACCTTCATCCATGACTGGATGATCACCGACCATGTGATCGACGAGCGGGTTATCGAAGTCATTCAGCGGCTGCGCGGACAGGGCATCACCTGCTGCCTGACCACCAACCAGGAACGCAACCGCGCCGCTTACATGCGCACAGCAATGGGCTTTCTGGACATCTTCGACCACCTCTTCATTTCCTGCGAGATCGGCGCGCAGAAACCACAGCTTGCTTATTACCAGCATATTGAAAACACCCTCGGCCTGAAGAAAGAAGAGATATTGTTCTTTGATGATGGTCTCAAAAACGTCAAAGCCGCCTACGAACTGGGCTGGCACGCGGAAATCTACACCACCTTTGAGATATTTGAGCGCAGTCTGGAGAAATATTTCTAAAGGGACACAGCGATGAAAATAGCCGAAATGCTGCAAGACATTCAGGACAATGACAGTACAAAAGCCGCCCTGGAAAACGGCGCTGACGAACTGCTCCCCAGCGAAGTTATACATACCATTCCGGATGGCGAAAATACCATCCGGGACAAAAACCCGTGTTATTCCCTCTTGTTCCAACCTTTTTTTGATGTCTAATTTGTATGATACTCACAAAATATTCTTTAATTCTGTTCCAAAAAAGGTTACCCAATTTATTGAGGTAGGCATAATCTGGTTAATTCCATTGATTGCAAAAACACCTCGCCAGGCATGGCAAGGGACAGGTTTCCAACCTGTCCGCAACCCGCGTCAGAAAACTACTTTATAACCAATATTTACGTATGTCAATAGATTTATTAACTCGATAGTTGTGATTTTAAAAGAAATAAGTGCTTGCGGTTCACAAATTATCCAGAAGTCATTGTGTACTCCTGTTTGGTAAATAATAGGGTGAATACCTGGGACACATCCATGTCTTGGTCAAGCA
>JAIOTF010000089.1 GCA_021107195.1 Anaerolineaceae bacterium
AGCTTTTGCTTTTCCAAAACGACGCAGCGACTCCAAAAAGCCATAATGCACTGCAAGCTTGCCCATAGTGGTCGATTCCCCTCCGGGGATGATTAACCCGGACAAGCCTTCGAGCTGCTCTGGCAGGCGCACCTGTACAACTTCAACACCCAGCCGCTCCAGCATTTGCTGATGCTCGAGAAACGAGCCCTGCAATGCCAGAACACCGATCTTCATTCTTTTCTTACCAGCCTCGTCCAGCGATCAACTCTTCATCTGGAATGGCAGAAATCTGACGGCCAACCATCGGTTCGCCTAAATTACGACTGATCTCAGCAAGGAGCTTGGGATCATTATAGTGAGTAACCGCTTTGACAATGGCCGCACCGCGCTTGACGGGGTCGCCGGACTTGAAGATGCCGGAACCCACAAAAACGCCGTCAACACCCAACTGCATCATCAATGCAGCATCTGCCGGAGTGGCAATACCGCCCGCAGCAAAATTAACTACTGGCAAATGCCCCAATTCCCGAGTTTCCATCACCAGTTCATAAGGTGCGCCAAGTTCTTTCGCAAAAGTCATCACTTCTTCAACCGGCAAATTCTGCAAACGGCGGATCTGACCGAAGACAGTGCGTGCATGGCGCACAGCCTCGACCACATCACCAGTACCAGCCTCACCCTTGGTGCGGATCATGGCAGCCCCTTCACCGATGCGGCGCAAAGCCTCACCCAGATTGCGGGCGCCGCACACAAAAGGCACATTGAAGTCATGTTTGTAGATATGATGCTCTTCATCGGCCGGGGTCAATACCTCAGATTCATCAATATAATCTGCGCCGATCGCTTCCAGTATCTGTGCTTCAACAAAATGTCCGATTCGTGCTTTGGCCATCACAGGGATACTGACCGCTTCCATGATCTCGAGGATCATCTCCGGGTCGCTCATCCGGGCAACACCACCGTCAGCGCGGATGTCTGCAGGTACGCGCTCCAGGGCCATCACAGCAACTGCTCCCGCTTCTTCAGCAATACGGGCATGTTCGGGGGTCACCACATCCATGATCACGCCCCCTTTTAACATTTGCGCCAATCCCTTTTTTACGGTAAACGTAGCCTTTTTCTTTTCCATCAGTTGTTTCTCTTCCTTTTAAATCATTAAATTTTGTCGTTGAGATTCTACCACACCGAAGGGAAATCGGATTAATAAGGATGATTCCCCTTCACTATCAAATATACCCCTTCACGGTCTTTTTTGAAATGGCAAAAGACCTGAAATCCTACTATCCAAAGAAAACTCCCCGCAAAAATTTGGTTGTGCGGGGAGGAAATTGTATGACCTGGAAAAGTCTAGTCCAAAGGTTGTTTCTTCCGTTGGGATAATCCAAAATAGATGCCCAGACCGATCCCGCCCAGGATCAAAACCCCGCCCACAATCGCCATCAATGGCGATTTGCCACCCTGGTTGACAGGTATCGGCACGGTGGCCGAGCTGATCTGTGCACCAAAATCGAGGATCGAGTACTCGCCGGCTTTCAGTACCAACGGATAGTTCATCGATGTGGTCGGGTTGTACCCTTCTGGTGGAGCAACACTGACATTGTACTCTCCCTCGGGGACGTCGCTGAAGCAGGTGGGTTCTCCGCTGTTGTCGGTCACGCCGGGCAAGGAAACTTCGCCAGTGCGGTCGCTGATACTGATCGCACCGCCAGCAATGGGACCTTCCCCCGGTTCTGCCAGGGCATTGCCATTGACATCCGCAAAAAGGAACACACAGATCTCGCCCGTGCCATTGAACGGTGTCGGGGTGGGCTGGGCCGGGCCGGGGGTGGCCGTTGGCTCCAAGGCAGCCGTGGGTTCTTCAACCACCGCCAGCACCAGTTCCTGGCCTTCACTCAACAAACATTCTTCGTCCAGGTTGTTGAGCATGCGCAGCTCTTCCACCTCAATGCCCGTCAAGAGTGAAATGCGCAGGCAGGAGTCCCCGGCCTGCACAACATAGATGACACGGCTATCCGGGCCAGGTGTGGGGGTTTGATAAAAAGCCTGGGCAAACGGTTCGGCACTGACTGGCATGACTGCCAATGCCAGCGCCAGGCTTAACAAGATCAACGAGAAAGGAAACACAAGTTTTTTATTCATATCAGATTCATTCAGTCCATATCGGCAAAAGTGCCGTTCCATTGCATAAAATTATAACATTTTTATGTGTGAGAGAAAAAAAGACAGCAAGTCTCACAACTCCCTGTCAAACCATCACCGTGCAGGCGCACACTGTGCAGACGCAGTGTGGGGTGGTATTCAACCTCCAGCCAGCTTCATTTCACCACACTCCATCTTCGCTGCGCGCACGCTGTACAATGTTCCCCTCTTTCTGGCGAAAACCAGGGAAGGAATGGCTTGAACAATTCAATGCGGCAAACTGTGTACTATGGCATACTGCGCTCTTGCTCAGCGTGCACCTGCACAGCGTGCACCTGCACAGCGTGCACCTGAATATACTGAGTTTTGGGAAGAAATAATTCCCTAATCCATCTGTATCCAACGTCCGGTGATGGGCGTCGGCAGCGGAGAACGGCGGCGCAAGTCATCTTCGAGAGTCTCACGAACGATAGTGGGCACCTCTGTTTGTATAGTCTGGGCTGGATCCAATTGCAGATAGCCAGACTCCGATTGTGTTTCAGCGTCTGTATGCGCCAGGCGGTATTGGCGTCCAGCTTGCAGCGGCTGGCCGTTGACCAAAATCCTCTGTACCCGTTTGCCGGTTGGGGCTTCTGGGTCAAACCAAACCTGCATGCCGCTGATCTGTGGAATGCCCACGGGCGTACCGCGAAAACTGGGATAAACAGCCTGGCTGCGCTCAGGATCAAGGCCGCGCTCCAACGCCGCCAGGATTTGCGCCCCACTCACCAGCGAAAGTTGGGGATTGGCGGTGGTGAAACAAGCGGCGTCCAGATCGCCGAGGGTGACCACACCGGCCGCCAGACCAGTGTGCAATAATCCCCCGCACACCATCGCCGCCTCGGCATCCATACGCTCTCGCAGCACATCAGCCGTCCAATTGCCCATACCACATTCGGCAAAATGATCCGCCGCCAGGGCCGTCCGGAGTTCCCCCAGCGGCCGGGAATTGAGCGTCTGCACTTCTGCTTCGGCAGCAGCAACCGCAGCCTGCACAGCCGGATCAGAAACAATATCCCGCGGGACTTTCAGCAGTTCAGCAGAGCGCTCCAGCACCCGGCCGGTATCGGCATCCAGAGTCAGGTCAACCCGCCCGAGGTGTTCGGCATACTGGCCGGTCTGGGCGACGATAACCCCGTTGAGCACTTCGCCCTGCAGCAAGGTGGTATGGCTGTGCCCGCCCACGATCACATCCAGCTCGGGCAAGGCCCCCGCCAGTTCACGATCTCTTTTAATTCCCATGTGGGAAAGCACAGCGACCACATCAGCCCCTTCCCGACGCAGGGCGGCAGCCTTTTCCCGCACAAGCGGGATGGTTTCGAGCAAATGGCAATCAAACAAGGCATAAATATTGGCAAAATCGGCGACAGTCAAACCGATAACACCCAGTTTGCGGCCGCCAGCCAGGGGCAGCAGCAGGTGGCTTTGCAGACCCGGAAGCAGTTGTCGATCAGCACCCAGGATATTCGCAGCCAAAACGGGAAAAGCGGCCCTTTCAGCATAAGCGGACATCGCCTTTGGGCCATAGGCCAAACTGAGGGCATTGCCCATTACCTGCAAATCATAGTGCATGGCATTCATCAGCGGAACAAAAGCCGCCCCTTTGGTCACACCACAGAACCCCAGCCGCCGGTCGGCGGCATCTCCAGCATCCCAAAAAAAGACCTGGCGGCCCTGTGCTTGCAATTCTGCTTTCAGACGTTTGGCAAAACTGCTCAAGCGGTTCATGGCCTCCAGACGTCCATGCATATCATTGGTGTGCAAAATGGTGATCTGCAGCAAATTTTGGTTCATGCGGCTCCATTCCCGGCAGCAACAGAAAGCGATAGCTGCCTATTAAAAAACAGCAGACGTTTGCAGACTGCTGTTTGAAGATATTTATGAATTATGCTGCCACAAAGTTCAAACGGCAGACAAAGCCTTTCGCCGCTGGCGGGCTTGCTCAAGCACTTCCTGGGCGGCAACGCGATTAACATCACTGACCTGCCCCAGCATCAGCGCCAGTTCATTCAAGCGGTCGTCGCCCTGCAGGGCAGAAATGCGGGTCGTGGTGCGGCCTGTAGCCACTTCCTTATGCACACAAAAATGCCGGTCCCCGTAAGCGGCTAACTGTGGCAGATGAGTGATGCAGAACACCTGATGCTGGCGGGCCAACTGCCAGAGCTTCTCTCCGACCACGGCGCCCACCCGGCCGCCAATACCTTGATCAATCTCGTCAAAGATGAGGGTGGAAACCTGGTCGGCCTGGGCCAGTACATTCTTCAAAGCCAGCATGAGGCGCGAAGTCTCACCGCCAGAAGCGATCTTGACCAGCGGCTTGAAGCCTTCACCCGGGTTGGGGGCGATCAGGAATTCAACCCGGTCGATGCCGTTGGCATCGAAAGCCACCCGGCGGCCGTCTTCCAGCGGCAGACCATTCGTATCATCAGGATGTTGCAACGCCATCTGGAAGCGGGCACCGTTCATACTGAGGTCGGCCAATTGGCCTTCCACCCCGCTTGACATGGTTTCAGCGGCCTGGCTGCGGCTAATAGAAAGCCGGAGGGCTTTTTGCGCCAGTTCGGGCAATAAGCGAGCTTCCTCTTCTTCCAATTGCTGAATGCGTTCACCGGCATGGGTGATCATTTCAAGTTCTTCTTCAGACCGTACAGCAAATGCCAGCACCGCCTCAATCGTACCGCCATATTTGCGCTTGAGACGGTTGATCAAGTCCATGCGTTCTTCAACCTCGGTCAGGCGGCGCGGGTTAAACTCGATCCCTTCCAGATAATCACGCAAGTCTCTCGCCAGTTCACCTGTATTCACGGCCAATTCTTCCGCACGCAGCGTCAACTGCGCCTGGCTTTTGTCAATCTTCGCCATAGATTGCAAAGCTTCCACCACCTGACCCAAAGCATCAGTCACATCTGGCGCCTCTTCTCCGCCTTCGTCCAACAGCAGCAAACTGCGCTGGGCCATACTGGATAAATTTTCGGCATTGGCCAGGCGCGAACGCTCCTGGCGCAAATCGTCTTCGTCTACATCATCCAGATTAGCCGAGCGGATCTCCCGTATCTGGTAATTGAGCAAGTCGGAACGGCGTTCAGCATCCTGTTCACTCTGGCGCAAGCGGTTCAACTCGCGGCGCATCTCTGTCAGGTGCTTATAGGTCTTCCGGTAATCGGCGAGCAATTCATGACTGGCAGCATAGCGATCAAGCAATCCCAGATGACTGCGTACATTCAATAATGAAAGATGCTCCGATTGTCCATGAATATCCACCAGATAACTGCCCAGTTGACGCAGTAAGCCGACATTGACACTGCGGCCATTGATGCGGGCGGTATTGCGGCCCGCTTTGCGCAGCTCGCGGCCAAAGGTGATGTAATCCGGGTCATCCAGCAACTCTTCACGCTGCAGGATTTCCTGCATCTCTATGCAGCTGCGCTGCGGAATGCGAAAAACTGCTTCCAGAATGGTGCGGTCAGCCCCGCTGCGGATAAAGGCAGCGTCCGCTTTAACACCCAACAAGACTTCAATTGCATCCAGAATGATGGATTTACCCGCTCCGGTCTCACCGGTAAACGTGGTCAAGCCATCCGCAAAATGCAATTCCAGATGATCGATGATCGCAAAATTCTCAATTCGCAGTTCAGTAAGCATAGGTCCTTTTAACGATTCAATTGAATACCGCTTAAGCGGGCATAGATTGTGCTGGTGATCAGGAAAGCATAGATGCCTGGCCAGATCAAACCAAAAATACTCATATAAACCAGATTCATTATGATCACAGGCAGTGCCCCCACCACAGCCCCGCCAGCGGCAACCCGAAAGAGCAGCTTGGAGCGGCGCCGTCTTGAAACCCAACGGATCGATTCGGCAGTGATAATGCCCGCCACAGGAGCGATGAAGATGGTCAAAAAGCCCACATACGATGCAATCCACGAGCCGGCAAAAGAAAGCCCAACAGCAAGAATTCCGGCGAGGATCACATCTGTCGTCTGGGCAGTATCAAAAACCTTTTGCTGGGAACGAATACACTCGTTGCAGCGATAACCGGTAGGTGTGCGCACCGCACATTGCGTACAGATCGGCCGGTCACAGCGATTGCAGCGCAGCATCGTCTCCCGATCGGGGTGGCGATAACAGTGCAAAGGGACAATCTCTTCAGCGGGGGAAATGGTTTCCTGATCCATCAAAATAATTCCATCCTTTAAGCTTGTTTCTCAATTGCGGGGTTTTGTTTCATATATTTGGTCAGGTTGCGGTAGAAATATCCGGCATCCTGAAAACGAACGAAGGTTAGCCTGGCATCGGCGGCACTGATATGAATAATATCATCAGAAAGGACATCCAAAGGAGGATGTCCGTCTACACTGAGCACAGGATCGTAACCACCGCGCACGATGAAATCGACATGTGAGCCTTCGGCCAGGATCACCGCCCGATCCACAGAGAGATGGGGCGCCAGGGGAACAAGAAGGATATTGCGCAGCTCCGGCGGCATGATCGGCCCGCCAGCCGCCAAGGCATAGGCGGTGGAGCCGGTGGGTGTGGCAGCAATCAGTCCGTCAGCCACATAACTGGTCAATGGCGAACCGTCCACGCAGGCCTCGATCTGGATTGGGCGCACCGGTTTACCGCGGCAGACCACAACCTCATTCAACACCTGCCAGCGATCCAGCACCTGTCCATTGCGTTCCAGGTGGGCTTGCAGCATCATACGATCTTCGAGCCGGAATTGACCGGAGAGCAATCTGGAGGTGAATTCATTGTAGTCACCCAGGTCAACTTCCATCAAAAAACCAAACCGGCCAGCATTAATTCCTAATACAGGAAGGTCAAGAGGTGCACACAAATGGCCAGCACGCAGCATGGTTCCGTCTCCCCCTATGGCAATCAGAAGATCAAATTCCTTGTCTCGAATCCGCTGGCGCAATCCTTCGTCGTATAGCGAGGCCGCAACTACCTGCGCTGCACCCAAAGCGGATAGTACAGCCGCGATCTTCTGCGCCTCTACGGCAGCCTCTGGCAAAGCAGGATGCGATACAATGGCAAAACTGCGGGGGGAAAAACCAGGCTCACGCATAACTTAATCCATGAGAGAAGGCGTACTCAGCCTTCCGATTTTGAACTATTGGCGGAGAATTTCTCCAGGAAATCATCCATGGACTGAATTAATTGCTCTTCACGCAGGCTGATGGTCAGATCACCGCGCGTGCGTTCCAGAATACCGCGCACCATATCCGTCTGGCGGCGCAGGCCAAAGGTGATCGCATCAGCATAATCCACCGTAACCAACACGGCATAGATTTCGTCCATACAACCCAGAAGCCGCTCCACCTCTTGCGAATATCCATGGCGCAGCAAGTCAAGGCAGCGCCGGCGCAATTCGCCAACCACTTCAGCCAGGCCTTTAAGATACGTGCTGTATTCCACTTCTAATTCTTCGGGTTCCGGTAAGGGCTTGTCACAGATCAATGCCAGAGTAACGCTGGCTTCCACATATTCCTTGATCGCGTCCTGTGAATATCCGGAGTAATAGATGGTGGGCTCGTTCACCAGGTCAGTGCGCAAGGCTTCCACCAGCTCGCGTGCCTCGCCGAGTTTTTCCCGGGCATTATCAATTTCATCGCGGTGGATAGCACGAATAGCATGGGCGCAATATCGCGTCAATTGGCGCGCTTGAATCAAAGCCTGATCACGAGCTTTCGTTCGGGCAGCAAAAGACACATGTACTCGCTCAATGATCTCATTTAAATTATCCATATTGTTCATCCTGTAAATATTTTTTACCTGTAAAGAACAAGGTTCCAGCCGACAATGGCCCATGCCGGGAAAGGCAGCAAGGCACACCCTGTGTGCAACAATGGTTTACCAGGGTTAATCCTCTGGCGGAGAATCTGGCTGCTCGGGCGGCTGCTCTGGCGGCTGCACGCCGCGGAAGAGCTCGTCAGCCAATGAAAATTGATCGCGCCCCGGCATTTTGATCTCGCCAAAAGCTGTCTCATAGCGTGCCAGGCGGGTGCCCAGTGCACGATAAAACATCTTGGCTCCCACGGGAGACATCAG
>JAIOTF010000173.1 GCA_021107195.1 Anaerolineaceae bacterium
ATTGACGCAAACGAATAAAATAGGGCCTCGTCTTTTCAGCGTCGGCATACAACGGAGGCATCGTCATCAGGCCTTTAATTTCTAATGAATCAATCTCCATAATCTGCTCAAATTCAGGAATCAATAGCTTCCACTGGTCTTCGCTCCACGCAGCCCATCCCCCTTTAGTCGCCTCGCCGCTAACATTCATCTCCAACAAGACTGGCAATTGCCTGTCCCGATCATGTAATGCTCTTCCCAGTTTCTTTGCAAGACGCACACTGTCAAGCGAATGAATCATATGAAATCGATCTGCAACCAGGGGCACCTTTCTGCTCTGCAGATGACCAATCATATGCCATTCCAAATCAGGAAACTGCGGAGCCAGAATATCCATTTTACCAATCGTCTCTTCGGGATAATTCTCACCAAATAAAGTTAACCCTGCTCTGGCAGCCGCCAACACAACGTCAACAGATTTCCTTTTTGTCACGGTGACGAGTTTGATTTCTGCAGAATTTTGCCCCTTCTTCGCCGCCTCGGCAATTTTCTCCTGGATGATTTCTGCTTTTTCCCTGATTCCCAAATACGATTGTTCTTTATCATTCATTCCGATCATTACCTCAAAGCTATCAAAGCACCAAACCGACCTGTTTTCCCTTTTTCTTCCCGATGTGAATACCAATCATGTGTATTTGCTGCCGTACTGATTTGAGCAATTTCAATTTTTTGCACACCAGCCTTCATCAATGCAATGCGATTTGCTTCCCATAAATTCAAATAGACAGTTCCATTCTGCTTGTTAATAAGCAAACGATGCGCCTCTTCAGAAAACGCGCGTCTAATTTCTTTTACCACATCGGCGCCAACTTCATATTGCTCAGGACCAATAGAAGGTCCAATGCCTGCCAATATATTTCCGGGCATACTGCCAAAAGCCCGATTCATCTCTTGAACCGTTTTCAACGCAATTTTCTTCACAGTTCCCATCCACCCTGCATGCACAATACCAATCACGTTTTTTGTGGGATCGCACAAGAAAACAGAAACGCAATCCGCAAACCGCATCAACAATGTTACCTCATTGCTCGACGTGATGATCGCATCCGCTTTTTCATGTCTCTGTTCCAGTGGCCGCGGTGAATTCACCACAACAATTCGATCACCGTGCACTTGCCAGGCATCATACAGGGATTCTACGGGTAAATCAACAGCCTCAAACATACGACGTCGGTTTTCAATCACACGCCCTCGCACGTCACCAACAGTTCCGCCTAAATTCAGGGAAGCCCATGGTTCAGGGCTGACCCCGCCATGCCTGGTAAAAATACCATGAATTACCGGTGCCGATTTGAATATATCAAATGTAAAATACCGGATAGCATTTTTCTCAACAAACGTCATAAATTATTTCCACTCCGAAACTTCAGCCTGCCGCTGCGC
Source organism: Anaerolineaceae bacterium (assembly GCA_021107195.1). Taxonomy (GTDB): domain Bacteria; phylum Chloroflexota; class Anaerolineae; order Anaerolineales; family Anaerolineaceae; genus SMBSF63. The sequence goes on from JAIOTF010000173.1 coordinate 1,423, forward strand.
AATAGAAGCCAATTTCTTCACCATGAATCGGCGGGTATCTGCCATGGTTTGTTCAATTAATGGATACAACAACCAACCCGTTGTAATCCCAAACATTGCCCCAGTTAACGTACGCAATAGCGGTGTGCTTTCACGGATGACCAACCAATCAGGCAGCATACCAGACAAAAACCCCAACAATTGAGATCCTCCATCCAGGCCAATCGGAAAGATGCCAAAAATAGCCCAAAAATACCACGGCAATGGCCTGATCTTTGTTCGAAACAAAGAAAAAACCAACCCGAAAACAAGAAATGCGCCCCAGATCGCCACATCTCTTTCGCAAAGCGCTACCTTATATCCAGTGTGTACAACAGCATTATCAACACCAATAAATTTCCTCGCACTCAATTCCCATCCAGGCGATTCCGGCACGATCAACCGGTCGGGAAATCTTGACAATGTATATGCCTCATAGGTGTCTTTGCCGTCAACAGTGATGATCTTGTCTGGAATCAACGCTGCCAGCTCTTCATACGTTATCACACCATCCACATTTGCCAAAGCACGCGGATAATACGGCTGGTCACCAAACAGGAACCATGAACGAAACGAAAACTGATGGCACATCGGCTTGTAAACTGTATAGAGCACTTTTGCGGGAACTTCCAAGCCGGCTTGCATTAAGATTGGCGCCAGGAACGCCAGTCCCAAAAACAGAAAAGCAAGAAAGTTAAAGGCGATCATATAATGATAACTGAGCCAGTGAGTAAACCTGTCTGCCCCCGTGATCTTTGCACCTCTCTCAACCCGCTTTTGATAACTTCCAGTCTCGTCTTGTTCCAAAGAACGAATTCTGTCTTGCGCAGAACGCAGCACAATTTCCAAGTCCTGCTTTGTGAATGGGAACTGCAGCTTGTAAGGTCCCGCTTGAACAACAGGTACATTCGTACCATAAACAGCCAGCAAGTCTGGATCATCATCAATAAATACCTTAACAAGGCGATGAGGGACAACATCTGCTAGTTCTGCGAGCGTTGAAATAGTATTATTGCAATCGTTACAATCCTTTTTTAAATATATCGTTACAACTACCATG
>JAIOTF010000421.1 GCA_021107195.1 Anaerolineaceae bacterium
ACGATCGTACCGTGGTCGTAGGTTTCCAGGTGGTTGACACAGCGCAGCAGAGTGGATTTTCCAGAGCCGGAAGGCCCAATAATGACGACTACTTCACCGCTGTGTATATCCAGATTCACGCCTCGGAGGGCGTGTGTGTTTTCATCAAAGGATTTATATACATTTTCTATATGAATGATCGGTTGGTCCATGATCTACCTTTCATTTCGGGTTTTGTGTTCGATGTAGGCAACGACACGCGCCGAGAAAAGAGTCATGATCAGATACATTAAAGCGATCATGAACCAGGTCTGCACGGGAATAAAGTGGGCGGACATGAACTCCCGGCCGCGGCGGGTCATATCGGTGACGGCGACCACGCTGACCAGCGAGGAATCTTTTAAGAGGGAAATGAATTCATTCCCTACCGGCGGTAGGATCAGGCGAATAGCTTGCGGCAGAATGACATAGCGCATGGCCTGAAAGCGGGTCATACCCAGGCTCAGGGCAGCTTCCATTTGTCCCTTGGGAACACCCTGGATGCCGGCCCGGTAGATTTCGCTCATGTATGCTGAATAGCAAACTGTCAGACCAAGAATGGCCATGCCCAGCGGATTGGCGAGATAGTTTTCGAATGCTGAAATATGCAGCCATCCCCCAGCTTGCCGGATGATGGAAGGGAAAGCAAAATACCAGAAGATGAGTTGTACCAGCAAGGGAATGCCGCGCACAATTTCTGTGAAGAGTGTCGTTATTAGCCGCAGGACAGAGGAGTGGGAGAGGCGTCCCAGAGCAACGATCAGCCCCAGAATGAGCATCAGGAAGAAACTGAGCACGGTGCTGATCACGGTGATGCCAATCCCATCCTGAATGAAGCGGACAATTTGTGCGTAGGGGTCCGGGATGAAGATGATCATAAATAATACCAGGGCGGCCACTGCGGCAAATAACCCCCACCAGACATCAATATTTTTTGTGATCCAGTTGTTTGATGGCAGCGGGTAGAAATGGTCGCTGAGGCTGGCAGGTTGTTTCTTGTTTTGTTGGGTCATAAGAGGTAAAACTGCCTTTCTGCAATCGAAAGTGGTGTGTACAGCGCAACGCGCTGTACACACCAGATAAAAAAGGAGGGAGCGTTTAATTATTCACTGACAGCAAGCCATTCGGCTTCCAGCTCGGGGATCAAACCTTCGGACATGACGGCATTCAGGCCCGCGTTGATTTGATCAAGAAGTTCGGCGTTTTCATTGCAAACGGCGACGCCATAGGATTCGTCGGTGAAGACTTCGCCCACGGTGATCAACTGCCCATTGCTCTGGCCAACAAAACTGACTGCGGTGGGGTAATCGGCAACGACAGCGTCAATCTGGCCATTGATCAGATCGAGATAAGCAAGGTCGACTGTATCGTAGGTTTTGAGTTCAGCACCGTCGATGTTTTCGATCTCGATGGCGCCGGTGGTGCCGATCTGTGCTCCAACAACCATGCCAGCAAGATCAGCAGGTCCCTGAATGGCGGTGTTGTCGGCAGTTATTGCGACGATCTGACCGGCGTTGATGTAGGGGTCAGAGAAGAGCATCGTTTCTGCCCGTTCTGCGGTGATGGTGATAGCCGAGATGGCGGCGTCATATTGACATTGGGAAACGCCAGCGAGGAGAGCATCCCATTCGACGGGCACGATCTCGATTTCAATACCCTGGTCGGCGGCGATGGCATTGATCAGGTCAATGTCGAAACCGATGATCTCCTTGGAATCTTCATCAACATATTCAAAAGGCGGCCAGGTGGCGTCGGTGGCGATACGCACAGTCTGGTTTGAGCTTTGGCTGCAAGCGGACAAGGCCAGGCTTAATAGGACAACAACGGCGGTCAGGATATATAGATTGCGGTTTCTCATTTTTTCCTCCAAATAAAGTTTACAAGTTTTGTGAGCATGACGCTCCGTTAGATAGAACTTTTCGTACCTTGCATTATTGCTGTTCAGGCACCTCCTTCAGATAAAACAAAAAGACCTTCCCATTGGGAAGGTCTTGCAAGCGCTGTTTTGGATTTGTTATCCGTTATTGCTTAAGCACCACAAGCCGATCCTCCTGGGGGAAGGTCGGGAAGTTTTTCTTGGTGCGCTTAGCAAATAACTGAATATCCATATTGAACCCAGTTTTACACGAATTTGGAGACATTGTCAAGCCAAAACAAGGAAATTGGTGGGAATTGGGTGGTTTTGGGGCGGTTTCATAGGTTTGTCGGGAGGAAAACAGCTCATATTTCTCACGCAAAGCCGCGAAGCCGCAAAGAAAAACTGCAAATGGGTTGATTGAATTTTGCGGCGCCGAGTGAGTTCAGGGGCCGGAGCGGGGTTGGTGATTGCTTTCCCCAATGGCGGTTTTTAACGTGCATGAGGGCGGGAAATGCTCTATAATGGTTGCATTCTATTTATTCATTGAGGGCAATCTTATGGCGAGATCTGTGAAGTATCGGGAAAATACCCTGGCATTTGTGTATGGCATTTTTGCCGCCTTGTCGATCGGTGCAGCTGGCGGCATCTTTTATTCCAGGGAATTTGATTTTTCAGCTTTGTCTATCCTGCACATGATTGGCATGGGAGCCTGTGTGCTGTTGATGGGCTTTTTCATGTTTAGGGCATTTCAGCAGGCGTTCTGGTCCGGGCTGGGCGGTTTCATGATGATTCTCGTAGGTGTGCTGGTGGTGGCCGGGGTGCTCTTCCTGCCGGATATGCTGGTTGGTGCGCGTGGTGGGACGGATATTGTGGTGGACGCGGAAGCGGCCCGCACTCCCACGGTGGAGATGGTCGAAAGCGGCGATGTGCTGGCAGAGGTGACAGAGGAAGCAGGCCCGACGGGCTGTATGCTGTGGTCTGATGTCGACAATTCCTATGTTGACCAGGAGATTTGTGTATATGGTGAACTGGCGCTGGCTTACAGCAGTGAAGGGGCATTCTTTATGTTGTTCAGCGATGAACCGGGAGAAATCTTTTTTCTGGCATATAATTGGGGAGACGCCAGTCTTAAGGGACGCTGTGTGCAAACCACAGGGGTGGTCAAACGGTTGGGAGCTTCACCGGTGATCGTGGTTACAAAGCAGGAAGACCTGCAATTCTGTGATTGAGATTGACCTTCTGATATTTGGTAGAGGATGAAATAAAACCTTGCGAATTCTTTTCGCAAGGTTTTTATGTTGGGGCAAGAGGCTTGTTCAGTCCGGCTGGCTGATCTCCAGCCAATTGATCTTGACCTGCATCGGGACGACGTTCTCTGATGAGGTATTGATGCCCGCATACCCGGAGCGGTAAAATGCCTTGGTTCTTCCCTTTTAGCGAGGGTGATGATGTATTAAAAAAATCCCAAACCGGCAGGAAAATTTACAACCGATTTGGGTTAAGGATTAAATTTTTTATATTGAGGGAGATTAGAAATTCCCTACTGCCGTCAAAGAATCATCAAAGATTTTGAATAAAGGGATAAAACCAGCCAGATCAAGGGCGCTGTAGATATTGGCCGGAATGGCTGCCAGCGCGACCTCACCGCGATTATATCGCT
>JAIOTF010000436.1 GCA_021107195.1 Anaerolineaceae bacterium
ACACGTATTGAACATGGCTACCGCTTTGATCAGGAACAAGGTCTGGATGTGGAAGATATGCGTGTCCATACGGTCGAACGAATGTGCCGTTTGTTTGCTTTTGTGCTGTTGGCCGCCCACGGCCGTGCTCTGGTTACGCCAGTTGGGTGGCAAACTCGGACTGTCCGGTGATCGGGATGGCCCTTACTGGCTCCTGCAAGGAATCGCCGCCGTCATTGTCTCCTCTATGGCCCTGTCTTTTGCTTTTTTGCACCCTTTCCCTTTTGAGGAGATTACTTGTGGGTAATCACCAGGGGGAGAAGGAAAGAAATAAAGCCGGATGACTGACAATTTAAACACACCCAAAGCGAGAAAGAGCTTCGGCTGAAAAAAACTGATTATTGAATCTTTTTCGGGTACATTCCCCGCAGCTTGCTGCGAACCTATGGTGTAAGATAAAGCAATGAGTAAGCTGGTGAGAAAAAGTCATAATGTATCGGTGTTAATTTATCATTATATTTGCCCAGCCAGGTACCGAAGAGTAGTGTTTGATCAAAAAGTAGATGAAATACTGAAAGAAACCTGTGTAGAGATATCGAAACGATATGAAATCGAGTTCGTCGAGATCGGTACAGATAAGGATCAAGTTCATTTTCTAATCCAATCAGAGCCAATGTATAGCCCCAAAAAGGTAATCCAAATTGTAAAGAGTATAACGGTCAGAGAGATATTCAAACGGGCACCGGAAGTGAAGCGAAAATTATGGGGCGGGAAATTTTGGACGGATGGCTATTATGTCAATACGGTGAGTCGGTATGGGAATGAAGAAACTATACAAAAATATGTAAAGGAACAAGGAATAGAAGAAGAATATCAGCAACTTTATGTACAGCAACTTGAATTGTTTGGATAAATAAGGAAAGTCTGCTGGATACCCCGCTTTCGTGCCGAAGGCATCGAAAGTTTCGCGTTCAGCGAAACAGCTTGCTGCGGGGAGGATTCATACGGGAGTATTTCCAGATGGTTGGGGTGATGAAGATACAGCGTGTGCGGATTTGATTGAAAGTTTATTGTTGGAGAAGGCACACGATCTTGATATTATTATGCGGCGTGTAAAGCAATCTCGTTCTGGGAGTTATTACTTAGACCCGGCAAGTTCAATATTTCCGCCAAAAGATCTGGAGTGTGCGTTGGACTTAAACCGCTTCGATTTTGCTATGATTGTTTCTCGCGAGAATGGGCGAATGATAATGAAAGCAGAAATTCCTTGATTAATAAAAGCAACCTAACCACACATTAAGCCGACTCGCCTTCGGCCCTGGTATGCGGCGCGAAAATTGCGAGAAATTCGCTATAATGAAATAGGCGAGTCTTGCCAGAGTCGGTGAGCCGATTAAGCCATCGTTAGCCCGCCTTGAAGGAGGAGCAAAAATGGTCCGTAAAATTTTCGTTGCCTGCTTGATTCTCGTGGCTCTCTACCTGGGAATAGGGCTTGCTTTCCATCTCAAGTGGAAAAGTGAGTTGGCCGCTTGCCGAGAGATGCGTAGAGCACAAGGAGAATTTGTAGAACCTGAAGTTTTCGGTGGGGTTTTGGGGCTGGTTTTTGATGTGACCAACTGGCCAGTCTACGCGTGGGTAAATTTTTACCACGATGGGACACCGTGTACTCATTCCCGGAAAGTTGGCGATTCAGACGAAGAAGGAGCAGTCAGATATGTGGTAGACAGTTTTGGGAAACGACTTCAAAGCGTCTCCCTTCAATCACCAAACGCGGCTCAAGCGATAAGAGGGCAATATGCCGAATTTGTGTCTCCTGAACTGCTTGAAGCCTGGGCAAAGGATGTATCAAAGGCTCCCGGACGGGTGGTCTCAAGCCCGTGGCCTGACCGCATAGAGATAACAGGGCTTGTGAAAGAAGGAGCCGACAAATATGCAGTCACCGGATTCGTAGTTGAAATCACAAGCGTAGAATTGGCTAATGGTGGAGCAGCGGTCAAGATACCGGTTCGCATTGTTGTGGAAAAGCGAGAGGGGCGCTGGCTCATCACCGAATATGCCGAAGAACGGTGATACGGCCTAACACCGCTTGCAGCCGACCCCGCTCCGCTCGGTCGCTTCGCGGGGCGGCTGAAGCCTATCGTTAGGCGGCTCCATCTAGAAAGGATTATTGCATGAGACTCGGTTCGTTGAACCCTTTGAGCACAAACTTGACACGTAGGTGCTTTATGTTACTCCTTGTCGTACTGGTCTGTCTACTGTTTGCCTGCGTTCCCCCGCTGGCAGATCAAGCAGATCGACTCGAAGAGGAACCTCTGGTGATAGTCACGCCGGAAGAAGTGACGCCTGAACCAACGCCAACGGAGGCAACATGCACCCCTTTACCAGAAGGCATGACGCTTCAGATAGAGACAAATGCCTATGGGACTATTTATGTAGAAGTAGAAGGTCTCCTGCCAGGCGAGGAGCCGCTCTTGCTCCTTACTCTCGAAAGGGAAAACCAGACAATGTCGCTTAAAGCGCGAGATTTTGCCCCCATAGGGCAGGATAGACGCTTTGAGTGGATAAACGACTTTGGGATGGAAATGATGCAGGGGTGTAGGGACGATCCCTGGCAAGGAGAGGTGAAGATAGTGCACTCCCGTGGGGTGGCTTGTGAGGAGTTTACCTTGCCATAAAAGGGCGGCGCTGTCTTCGTAATATACGCTGTCCGCTGGCAATGGCCTTGGTAGAAATACGCCGCCTAACAACTCGTTGAACCCGACGCGGCTATCGCCGCGATGAAAGGCAGGGCGGTTGCCCTGACTCGCCCGGGTTGGCGGAGGCTCCATGCCAGAGCCGCCGCGTGGGTTAGCTCGGGACCGTTAGGCGGTTGTTTGTGATAAGAGGTAAACGATGAAAACTTTGTCCTTCATTTACGCTCTGCTTGTTTCGGTTGTTATGGTTTCTTGTTTGCCAATTAATTCTGCGAATACACCCAGTTCAAATTCTTCATTGGAAACTCCAAGTTCAACACCTGCAACCACAACAGATTTTATTGAGCCAGACTCAGAGACTTTTGTTTCATTAATGCCTACGATAAAAGAATATTTATATTTCCGCAAGAAATCCGTAATTTCCGGAGACACCAAAGACCTTTGGGAGAATTTTCCTGAATTACGTGAAGGCACTGATATTGAGAAAGGTATCAACTCCGAAGAATTCATCGTAGCAAATTATCAAAGTTTGAAGCCTTTCGATGGAAATATTTTTCCAGAATACTACGAACGCTTCAAAGTGAAGGTGTCAAATGATGGTACAGAAGTCCTTGTTCACGGCATGGAACTTTACCTTTGGTTGGATGAAAATAATAAATTCAAAGATTCTGGCGGTGAATTCAAAATCGTTCTATACTTGCACAAGAAAGATAGCCGCTGGGTTGTTTATAAAACCGACGAAGTTACAATAAGTGAGTGGCACCAGTTTTCGCCTTAAAAACATAAAAACCGCCTAACAAAGCGGACAGTGGACGGTGGGGATGCTTCACGTGCGGCTTTTTCAAGCATTTTTCCGGCTTCGGGTTTTTTCTGCTCCCAAGCAGAGTCCACGCCTGCCCCACCGCTACTAACGCATACTGTTGGGCGCGCAATATCTAATTCAAGTTGAAAATCTAAAAATGAATGTTGATATTAACCAATTTAGCGAACGAGAAAAAGATGTTATTGAAGTTTTATTGCAAGGTAAGAGCAACAAAGAGATTGCATTAGAACTTGGCATCTCTACTAGAACGGTAGAATTTCATTTAGGCAACATTTATGCGAAATTGGGGGTAAGCTCTCGTGTTGAAACGATTTTACAACTCTCAGAGAGCCACCTGGGGGAATCCGCAGGGGATATCCAAAGCAATATTCAGGTGAAATCCACAGTAGACCAAGTTGGCAAATCGGGCGAAAATGGTATCAAAACCATTTTACGGAGGATGCCCATGAAAAACTTGGTTTACATCGTTGGTGGCGGTCTATTGATAATCGGCTTGGTTGTCGTTCTTATCTTTGCTAATATACCCGCAAAGAGTCCAACAGTGCCTATCGAACAACCATCTGCTATCAACATTGAAAATCCCACCAAAACATCTGCACCTTCTCCAATACCAACTGCCACATTATTGCCAACCGCAACCACATTTCCAGCAGCAACTACAAGTGCTACATTATCGTCAGCAGACATAGCGCATTTTGTCAGTGAAAATTATCCTGATGGGACAAAAGTGGAAAAAGGCACAACTATCACAAAAAGCTGGGTACTTCTGAATAATGGCACGACTACTTGGACAGAAGATTACGCTTTACTCCTTTTCAACGGAGTCCACCCATTAGAAAAAATCACGAACGAACCAATTCAAATCCAGTTACCCAAATCCGTAAATCCAGGGGAAACAGTAGAAATATCCGCAAATTTCCCTGTTCCTGATACTAATGGAATTTATGAGTTTAATTACAGGTTTCTAAATGCCAGCGGACTGCCAGTATCTGGCGATGGAGGTGTCGTTTGGTTGAAATTCACAGTTGGCAATGTGCAATCTGGCAGTGGCGTAACGAATCCAAATGATGTGACCATGACGTTGGTAAATGTTCAAAAAGACGACTCTATTACGAATATAGAAATCTGTGCTCAATTACCAGATACTCAAGATTGGAATTTAAACGGCGTTGCCCTTACGACGAGTGATGGCCAATACGCAATGTCAGGATATAGTCTCAAAAACGCCAAAGACGCTAATACTTATTCAAACTCATATCGTTGTTATATTGTTAGGTTTCCTGTTGGTGTGAGCGATTACGATAATTTACCCCTCAGTGTATCAATTATGAGCATTCGTGTACCTGCTGAAAACAATCTTGAAGCAAATTGTGTTCGTGCTAAACAGGAATTAGCTTCGCAATACCCTGGTTTAGATTTTACATGCGGACCCGTTGGCCTCTATTACACCAATCCGATATTCCCTCCCGAAATGAGCCAGAGTCAAGCAGACAAAATCATTATGGACGCTCTCGAGCAAGCTATTTATGGTAATTGGTTGTTGAGCGAGTAGCCTTTTTGAAAAGTGCGCTCAACCCAAATTGCAGCGGACTTGGCTTCGCTAAGGGGGTACGCGGCGCGAAAAGCTGAATTTGGCTCGGGTAAAAGCAGCAACTGGAGCCAAAATGCCAAGCCGAATAAACCGTTAGGAGGTTCCATCATGTCCCAGACAACAATTTCAAAAGTGGCCAGCTTTGTCACCTTAGTCGCGCTCGTGGCTGGATGCTCTCCAACGACCCCGCAAGCAACAGTTTCCGTTGAGGCCGGTCCAACAACAATCGCCCCGGCGCTGTCCATTGACGCGTGTTCCGTCCCAGTCCCTGCTGTCGATCCGGTTCCCGGCTTCCCTGCGAGGCCACCTCAATTGCTTGGAGGGGGCGTAATCGAGTCAGGTGACTTCACCTTTGATATGTGGCTGTTTTGCGACCCGTCCCTCTCGCCATCGGACGAAGGAGCGGCATACAGCGAAATAGCCGGTCTAGGCATCCATCTTGTTTGGTGGTACGCAGGATCGGAGGTTAATACCGGCACTGAGTACTCGTTCGGCCTCGGCGACCTCGTTATTGCAAGAAGCGGCGACAGCGGGCCTCTCACGCACGGCAGCATGGCTTCCTATTCGGGGGGGTGCATTCGCCGAACGGAGCTCTTGGCAGGGCCGTGCAATCGGGCAACCTAGTCATCATCACCACTCAGGTCACGTCCGGCTCCGTTCAGGAGTCAGCCACATTGAGCTTCGCCTTCCAACCCGGAATCTCAGGTCTCAAACTAGCAGCGATCAGTCTCGAACCAAGCCAGTGAACTGCATTCAGTGCGAAGCCTCCTAACAACTCGCCGGAGCGAACCCAGCCAGCGTGGTAAAAATTCATGAAGGTACCTTTGCCGGGCCGCTCACCTCGCTGCCCTGCGTAAGACCCACCAGCTGGTTGGCATGGTCATAACTGTAGCTGTTCGTCCCGGCGGAAAGCAGGTTCCCGTTGGCGTCCCAGGTATAGGTTGTGCTAGTGACGTTTGAGCAAACTGGTAATGCTGGCTCGGCTCCGAATATATATAACCAGAAAGCAATTGCCTTCTTGATCAATGTACTAAATGGCACATAACCCAAACTGCACCCGACTCGGCTTTGCCGAGAGCTAATCGGCGCGATTTTTGACAGTTTGACTCTGAGCAAAAGATGTATCGGGACAGCGCCGCCAAGCGCCTGAACAAATCGTTATGCGGCGAGTTGAATGCAATGATCTCTAGGATAAGGATGCAACTCTATGACAAAGACGGAACCAGCGCATACTGACACTGACCACCAAGTACGTCAAGCTCTATGGTTGTGGGGCGTATTTATCGTGTTCATAGTAATTCTCAATGGCACGATCCCATTCGCGCTAGGTGCTGACTTGCGCGTTTGGACTCATTCAACAGCCAAGATTGTTTTAATGTCCCTCGTCGTCTACGCTGGCCTATTTCCCGTTGTTCCGTTGATTTTGGTCAAAGGGTGGAAGACGGTACGTCAACCTGCATTTCTATTACCATTGCTCGTCGCCGTCATAGCCATTACTTTGTGGTACGTCGTCCGAGGTATAGCCGGGATTGCCCTTGTGGTGCTAGCCTACTTGCATTGGCATTTCGATCTTTCGGGTTTGGGTATTCGATCGCGCGGCTGGAGGGGCGACGTACTGGCCATACTTTTCTTGGGGTTGTTGAACTCGATGCCCGTGTTTCTGCAACCTGGCCCTTACTCTTTTTCGCTTGGTAAAGCCTTGCTTTCAGGCGTGAGTCGCCTGTTCACCAATCCCGCATCATCCGTCGAGAATCTCTTCTACTTTGGGTTCTTGACAAAGCGGCTATCACACAAGACCGGCAAATGGCTGACCCCATTTCTCATTGCGGCAATGTATACGGCTCATGAAATGAGCAACCCCGAATACTGGTATGGAGGCATGCCCTTTGTACTAATATTTCTGGCGGTCGCGATTTCTGTTGCGATATACCTTTGGCGTCAGAGTGCGGTGGTAATCTGGCTAAGTAGTGGATTGGGAAGCTTTGCTACACAGTTATTGCAATAAGCCACGACTTTGGATGCAGTGCCAAGCTCTGGTTGTACGGGCCGGGGAAAGATGGGCAAAACGCCGCATAACAACCGCATGAACCCAACCGCCCTATCAGGCGCGCACATCGACGATCACAGGCGCTTTCAGTTAGTTTTTAGCGAAAGCTCTACCATTCACCCGCGCGGCGGTTGAACCGCGAGCCGTTATAAAAAATCGCCGAAAGACTGCCTGCTTCAGCTGGCAGATGAAAGGCGCACGTGTGGCACGCAAAGGTTGTCAAAAAGAAAGAACCTCAGGTAGGATAAGGTCTGTGAAAACTAAATCCACCGGAGGTTCCAAATGGAATATACCACTGAAGCGCTAAACGAAATAGCGTGCGAACTGGCAGAAATGTTGAAAACCGCAATCTTGGCAAAAGAAGAGAACGGAGAAGAGATTGTCAAAATCGCCGAAATCGAAACAGACATGCGTGAAACCCTGCGACAGATAGGCAACCTGGCTCTAAGCAAATTGTTGAGTTCAATGCAGAGGACACCCGCCAGTGAGATAGCCTGCGAATGTGGCGGAAGGTTGCATTATCAGCGTATGCGAGAGGCAACAATCATCAGCGTGTTTGGGAAAACAACCTACAAACGGGCATATTATGCTGGTTGTAGATGCAAGCAGGGGAAAGCGCCAATAGATGAGCAATTTGGAT
>JAIOTF010000397.1 GCA_021107195.1 Anaerolineaceae bacterium
AAAAATCCATCAAAGTTACCGATGAAGAATTCCAGAAAATTGCGATAAAACGTAACCCCTTTCACGGTGATTGGAACTATAAAATAACCCCTCAAATAACATAGATTATTTGTTTACGGTGCCTAACGATTGAAGTCGTTACTACAATGGATATTCGAACGGTTTGATCTTTTGCAACTTTTTCTGCCATGCTGCGTATGTAGTAGTGAATCCAACACATAAAAGAGGATATGATGAACGAAAAATCTTTTTGGGGAAAATTTTACGGCGTGTTTGCCAAGTCGGCAACGTATTTGAATCTGGTTTATCTCTATCTCACATTCCCGCTGGGGATCGTCTATTTTGTATTCCTGGTCACCGGTTGGGCGCTGGGCATCTCGCTGACTATCATCTGGATCGGTTTGCTGGTGCTGGCTCTTGTCTTTGCCATTTCCTGGGGGCTGACGGCCTTTGAACGCTGGCTTGCCACCGGGATGCTGCGCGTGGACATCCCGCCCATGCAGCGTGCGATTGATCCATCGGCCAGCGTCTGGCAGCGGTTGAAAACCTATTTCGCCAACCCGGTCACCTGGAAGGGCATGCTCTACCTTTTGATCAAGTTCCCTCTGGGAATCCTGAATTTCACTGTTGCCACAACAGTGCTGGCGATTTCATTCAGTCTTCTGGTGGCGCCTTTGGCCTTGGTTATTCCTGGCTGGCACGTCTACACCGGGGACTGGAACATCTATCTGGATTTGTTCGCGCGGCAGGTGGTTATTGCCCAGCCCGACCCCTACATGATCGCCGGTTTGGTCTTCCTGGCAGGCATCTTTGCCGCGCCGGCATCCTTGCACCTCCTGAACTGGATGGCGAAATGGCAGGGCAAGCTGGCCCAGGCCATGTTCGGGCAAAAAGAACTGGCGGCGGGAGATGCAGGTGAAATTGTTGCCCCTGTCCCCGAAGCAGTGCCTGCTGCACAGCCTGAGGATGTGGCAGAAGAGCTTGCAGATGAAGAACCTCTGGAAAACTGATCTCATTGTTTTTACTGTATAAGGAGAATACCGATGAATGAAAACCGAATAATTTACCGCAGCCGCAGCGATCAAATGGTCGCCGGTGTGTGTGGGAGGCTTGCCGAATGGCTTGATCTTGATCCGAGTATCGTGCGCCTCATATTTGTCCTGTTGGCCTTGGCCGTGGGCCATGGCATCCTCATCTATTTGATCCTGCTTTTGGTTATGCCTCTTGAGCCGGAGGTGAAGGCTTAAGGCCAATAACGCAATCTATCGTAACGAATTGATTTGTTGGTAGTGCTCGCTTCTGAGCACGCCAGCCTTCGTATAACGAATTGTTTTGGAAAAGAAAAGCGGCTGTCTCGTATAAATCGGACAGCCGCTGTGTGTTGTGTCCAGGGTTTATTTCTATGGCAAACCAATTGCCTGGCGTACTTCCACCATCGTCTGTTCGGCGATCGTTCGCGCCCGGGCGGCGCCATCATGCAGAATATCCCACACATCGTTTTCATGCCTGGCAAATTCTGCGCGGCGTTCGCGGAAACCGGCCAGCGAGACATTCATGTTGGCAGCCAGCCGCTTCTTGCAATCCACGCAGCCGATCCCGGCTGAGCGGCACTCGCTGTTGATCATTGCCACTTCCTCTTCGCCGGAGAAGATCTTGTGAAGCGAGTACACATTGCATACATCCGGGTCGCCGGGGTCGTTGCGGCGCAGGCGCTGCGGATCGGTCTTCATCGTCATTACCCGCTTTTGGGTTTCTTCGGGTGTGGAAGCCAGTTCAATGTGATTGTTGAGACTCTTGCTCATCTTTTGTTTCCCGTCGGTGCCGATCACTTTGGGTATCCTGGTGATCTTCATCTGCGGCTCAATCAAGACGTCGGTCTGGTAGCGGTAGTTGAATGAGCGCACAGTTTCGCGGGCGAACTCGATGTGCGGGGCCTGATCCACCCCAACCGGCACCACGTCAGTCTTGTACAGCAAGATATCCGCAGACATCAACACCGGGTAACCAACCAGCCCGTAATTGATGTTTTTTGGCTGTTGCTTGATCTTTTCTTTGAACGTTGGCAGCTCGATTAGCTTACCCCAGGGGGTGACCATCGAGAGCATCGTGTGTAGTTCCATTACCTGCGGCACATGGGACTGGACGAACATGATCGAATCTTTGGGGTCAATCCCGGCGGCCAGCCAGTCCAGCGCCATTTCCATCGTGTTTCCCTTCAAATTCCGGGTGGTTTCGACTGTGGTCAGGGCATGGATGTCAACAATGCAATACACGCAGTCGTATTCTTTTTGCAGCGCAACGTAATTTTGGATAGCACCCAGATAATTTCCCAGATGCTGGCGACCGGTGGGGCGTGCCCCCGAAAATACGCGGCCTTTCTTCTCTGTCATTTTCTGCCTCCGGGGAGGAATGGTTCGTGGCGGTCAGGAGCTGCCACACCGTTAATGATCCTCCACGCCAAATTATAACAAACGTCTGGCAGGATGGGATGATTTCCCTCACTTGATTTTGCGGCAGCCTTCGAACTCTGGTAAAATGCCAGCATGCGATTATTCCCCCGAGGCGTTCCTGTTACCAAACGGATTTTTGATTTGGTATTGACCTTGCTTGGCCTGGTGATTGCACTGCCCGTCATGCTGGTGATTGCCCTGCTGCTGTTGGTGATCCAGGGCTGGCCGCTTTTCTTTTGCCAGCCGCGGCCTGGTTATCATGGCGAGATCTTCACTCTGTGTAAGTTCCGCAGCATGCGTCGCGCGATAGACCGCCACGGCAACCCCTTGCCGGATGCGCAGCGCATCACCCAATTCGGAAAGTTCCTGCGGGCGACAAGTCTGGATGAACTGCCGGAGTTGTTCAATGTGTTCAAAGGGGAGATGAGCCTGGTTGGTCCCCGTCCGCTGCTGGTTGAATATCTGGACCGCTACACGCCTGAGCAGGGGCGCCGCCACGAAGTGCTGCCCGGTATCACTGGCTGGGCACAGGTCAATGGGCGTAATGTCATTTCCTGGGAGGATAAATTCCGCCTGGATGTGTGGTATGTTGATCACTGGTCGCTGGGGCTGGACATCAAAATTCTTTTCAGGACAATTGGTGCAGTGTTCAAGCGCGAAGGTATCAGTAAACCCGGCCACGCCACCACTCCGTATTTCATGGGCAGCCAGGAAACAACGGAACAGGAAGATCAATCCTGAGATTGTTGAATAGGTTGGCTTTTTGGGGCGCATGTTCCAGAGCACACGGTGTGTGCCCGTACGAGCGGAAGCTGTTAAGCACCTTTTGGGGATAGTCCTTTGTATTGAATAATCGCTGCAATCTTAAGAATCTTTAAGGTTACGTCGAATCACATCCAAAATCGTCAGGTTGTGGCGCTGTCCTAATTCTCCGTTGATCATTTCAATCTGTTTGCGCGGTGAGTAGAATACCTCGCTCCACCCATACCCGGCACAAGCGGTATCCGCAATGGGACGGCCCTGGGCGTCTTCTCCCCACCAGGCGCGGTAGGCTTCTTCCAGGTCGGGGCGGATATGCATTTCAGGGATATTGTAATGCGCCGAGTAATAGAAATCAGGGGGCAAAGCATTCAGGATCGTTTCAAAGATATGCACCCGCACCTTGACCCCATTGCGGCACTCAGTGTCCGCGATGCGGCTTAATCCGCGGATGGTGGCCAGCGGGGCGATCACTTCCACCCGTTCGAGGTTCCTGAAGCGGCGTTTGATCTCGGTGATCGTTTCGCGCATCACCAGACCGCTGGCGATGCTGTCGGCAATAAAGGCGACGGTGATGTTTTCATGCTGGAGTTTGTCGAGGTCTTTGTCCTTGAAGAGGGTCATTTCCACTTTGCGGTTGTAGATTGGAACGGTATGGTCAAAAACATGGTGGGCATCAAGGACAATTTCATCACAATAATACCCATAATTATTAAAAATCGCTTCGGGGACCTGATATTTCAGTCCTTCCCGAGCGATGGGGAAAATTGCCAGATTGTGCTGCCGGTTGGAAAGAATTGTCTTTTGTAAGGGGGGCGCCGCAAAGACGGTTTGCATCGCCTCGCCGATCAGATTGGTGCGCTGTGAGCCCATGCAAAGCTGCCCGGGCAGCGTGATCGCGCTATGTTGTTCGATCTCCTCTTCGCTGAGCCCCATGATCCGGAAGGCATTGCGGTTGCAGTGTTCATCCTGTAAATAGATAAAGGATGCCGTGGCTGGATTATGGTAGAAAACCAGCTCCAGGTTGATCTCCGGGGACAGGGTGATCCTGCCGGTACGAAAAAAGCCGCTTCCTTTAGGGGGGGCCTTGTAGGGAAGCGGCTTTTCGAGGGTCAGATTTCCTGTGATCCGAGTTTGATCTTCTTCGCAGAATTGATATGGATAATGAAATGAAACCATATAAGGCCTCCTTAAGTCGAACTTGCTTAAAGAGACAGACTGGTTGACAAATACCAGCCTGTCCTATAGATTCTATCACTTATTCAATGTTTGTGGGGAAATTTTAGTATTGCAGTTAAGGGGAAATGAGGTTCTGTGAGAATTATTGACTGCTTAATCTTTAGACCATTGCAGCATAATGGACGTAATACAATCTCCTGTAGGATGTAATGAAGGAGGTTGAGTTTTCAGATTCAAATCACTATCTTCATTCCGCCAGCGGATCGAGGGGGTAGATCAACCCTGCCTGCAAATCATCCAGCGTTTTTTGCACGAGTATCTGTTTGCCCGGGCTGAAAATATCCTGGTTGATGTCAACGATTTCCAGATTGGCCTTCACGATTTGGCCGCCCTGACCGCTGCTGACGGCGGGCCAAATGCTGTTCAGGGCATCTGTCAGGTTGTAGCGGATGGTGGCGGCGTATAGGTTGACGATCTCGGGTGTGGGCGTCTGTCCCCCGAGCAGGATTACGCTGCGTGTGGCGAGGGTATACATCAGGTCCGGGCTGGCAGCCTCGGGAGCCACGTAGTAGACGTAGATATAATTCAGAGCGAGCTCATCTGCGCCGCCCAGCCACTGCCCGGGGGCGCTGTTTGCGGGAATCGAGTAATAGATAGGGAAGCGCACCACTGGTGAATAGTAAGAGTTGCACAGTCCGCAGAAGTACTGGCCGCCTTTGACAAACGCCGTCGATTTCACTAAACCCAGCGGTTCATCTGCCGGCAGGAGCCCGGCCGCGCGCCAGTCGTTGGCGATGATTACCGCCATATACCCGGCCATAAAAGCCTGTTTTTCGGGCTGCAAGCGGATCACGCTCAAGTTGGCCGTCTGATTGAGTTCAACTTCACTGACGACCACAAACTGCGTTTCAGGGGCCGCGTTCAGTAAGTCCTGCAAATTAGCGGGCGGGGCAAGAAAGATGATATGTTTCCACTCCGGCAGGATGTCGCCAGGTTGAATTTCCCCGCGAACTTCGAGGCTTTGTCTGACGGATCGTGCCAGTTCGTCAAGCTGGGCCTGGACTGCAGCGGCAAGGCTGGCATCGGTTTGCCCTGCCGTGACCAGCACGGTCACTCCGGGTACAGGTGTAGGGGTGGGCGCTTCGGTGGGGATTGCTGTTGGGGGCACGCTGGTGGGGGGAAGGGGTGTTGGCTCCTCCACTGGAGCGCTGCGGCAGCCGGTGAATAGTGAGAGAACGATCATACAGACGAGCAATATTTGCGTGAGGGATTTTGTTTTAACCATAGCGTAATTTTACCTTATATTGATTTTGGGGATTA
>JAIOTF010000384.1 GCA_021107195.1 Anaerolineaceae bacterium
CAAAAACATTCGTAAGGGCGGACATTGTCCAATGTTTTTATTGGATGGCGTGCGCCCAAACTACATGGAAATTTTTAATAATGCGACGTAAAGCAATTCCTATTTCCTGATTCATGGTTTTTGCAAGCATCAGTAAATCAATCTTTTAATTCGGTTTTAGTCCAATACTGCATTGTTTGCCATCTATGCGCTTGGGCGAACGCCATTCGCCCCTACAAAATTCATCCCATAATTCCTAATTGCCGAATTGCCTGATTGACATTCATTAACATCTCTGGTATCGTACAAACGCGGCAGCAACCGCGCTATTGGTATTCATCTCATCAAACTGGAGCAGTTGTGTTTCTCCCCACCACCCGCAAAGAAATGCAAGCCCTCGGTTGGGACTCACTGGACGTGATCCTGATCAGCGCCGACAGCTATATCGACAGCCCCTACATTGGCGTGGCGCTGATCGGCAAGCTGCTCGCGCAGCGCGGCTATCGGGTGGGGATCATCGCCCAGCCTGACATACAGAACCAAGCCGATATTACTCGCTTGGGCGAACCGCGCCTGTTCTGGGGGGTAAGCGGCGGATCTGTTGATTCGATGGTCGCCAACTACACCGCCACCAACAAACGCCGCCGCAGGGATGACTATACTCCCGGCGGCGAAAACGACCGCCGCCCCAACCGGGCGGTGATTGCCTACACGAATCTGATCAAACGCTATTTCAAAAACACCTGCCCGATCGTGCTGGGCGGGGTTGAAGCCAGCTTGCGGCGGGTTGCCCACTACGATTACTGGTCCGACAGCATCCGCCGTTCCATCCTGTTTGACGCCAAAGCCGACATCCTCGTCTACGGCATGGCTGAGCGCACCATCGTAGAATTGGCCGAGCGCCTGCAAAAGGGTCAGGATTGGCATGACCTGCGCGGCCTGTCCTACATTGCCAAAGAGCCGCACCCAGACTATCTTGAACTGCCTGCTTATGAAGCCGTCAGGGATGATCCGCAGGCCTTCATTGAAATGTTCCACCGCTTTTACAGGAACAACGACCCGCTCAATGCCCGCGGCCTGTACCAGCGGCACGGCGACCGGGTACTGGTGCAAAATCCGCCCAATTTCTACCTCAGCCAGGACGAAATGGACGAGGTCTATGCCCTGAAATTTGAACACAGCCAGCACCCCTGGTACCAGGCGCAGGGCGAGGTGAAAGCCCTGGAGACAATCCGCTTCTCCCTCTCTACGCACCGCGGCTGCTACGGCGAATGTAATTTTTGTGCGATCGCCGTACATGAAGGCCGCACCGTGCGCTGGCGCAGCCCGGATTCTATTGAAAGCGAAGCCCGCCGGATCACTAAACTGCCCGGTTTCAAAGGCTATATCCAGGACGTGAGCGGCCCCACGGCAAATATGTATGGATACGAATGCCCCAAGAAATTGAAAGACGGAAGCTGCCAGGACAGGCGCTGCCTGACTCCCGAAATCTGCCCGGTATTGAAAATCGACCACAGCCGCCAACTGAGCCTGCTGCGCAGGCTGCGCCGCATCGAAGGAGTCAAAAAAGTCTTTGTCGCTTCCGGTATCCGCTACGACATGGTACTTGCCGACCGTCAGCACGGCCGGACCTACCTGAAAGAGATCGTGGAACATCACACCTCCGGGCAGTTGAAAATCGCCCCCGAGCATACCGAAGAACACGTGCTGCGCCGCATGGGCAAACCCGGTACGGCCGACCTGCACCAATTCAAAGCGATGTTCGACCAGATGAACAAAACCGCCGGAAAAAAGCAATTCCTGACATACTACCTGATCGCCGCCTATCCGGGATGCTCTCTGGCCGACATGCAAAAACTGAAAACATACGCCAGCCGGGAACTGCGGCTCAACCCTGAGCAAGTGCAGATCTTTACTCCCACCCCTTCCACCTACGCCAGCGTGATGTATCACACCGGGATTGACCCATTCAGCGGCGAGAAGCTCTTCGTCGAAAAAGACCTGGCTGGTAAACTGCGTCAAAAAAGCGTGGTGACAAATAAAAAACACGTCCACCGCCCCTCTTCCCGCCGCAGCAAAACCCGTCAGCGGCGCTGATTCCGGTCATTTTCTCTTCTTTTTCCACCAAAACCTGTCAAAAACTTACTTTATGCTATACTCATTTAATGAAAGAAGTGATTTCTTGCCATCATGGCATGAATAAACATCCTTTTTGCACAAAGCGGATACGATCATTCAGGCAGGGATTGGAACCATGGCAACTGACGCCACTCAGGCCTCACTTGAACTTCTTTACACTATCAGCCGTGAGCTGACTTTTTCTTTAAACTTACACACTGTTCTCAGCCGGGTGCTTTTCCTGTCTACCGAGAATCTCGACGCAGAGCGCGGCAGTTTGATCGTGCTGGATGAGGAACAGAATCCAGTTGAAGGCGCTATCGTCCTCAACGGTCAGCTTGACCCGCATAAAGCCGAACAACTGCAAGCCACCCTCAATCAGGGTCTGGCCGGGTGGGTCGTGCAAAACAGACAACCCGTATTGATCGCCAACACCGCCGAAGACGAGCGCTGGCTGCGGCGGCCGGATGATGAAGAAAACCGCACCGGCCCCAAATCCGCCATCTGCATCCCGCTTCTTGTACAACATGAGCTGGTCGGGGTACTTACCCTGGTGCACCCGGGGATAAGTTTCTTCTCCGAAGAACAAATGACCCTTTTGCAAACCATTGCAGGCCAGGCCTGCATCGCTATCTACAACGCCCGGCTTTACAACTCACTGCAAGCCACCAATCGCCGCTATTACCAATTATTTGAAGACAACCTGACCCCGATCATCATCACCGACCTCCAGGGCGGCATTCTGGAGACCAACCAGCTTGCGATCCGGTTTTTGGGGGCATCTCTGCAAAGTCTGATCCATCACAACATCTTCGAACTGCACAAAGCGGATACTACCCTCCTGGGAGAAAATTGCCGAAACGTAAAACAAGACAACACCATCATCTACGAGTCGCAGCTCTACCCATTGGAAGGGAACAGCATCCCGGTGGAGATGCATGTGCGCCAGACGAATATCTCCGGACGCGAGAATCTGCAATGGATCATTGAAGACATCAGCCAGCGCAAAAAGCTCGCAACCCTGCGCAACGACCT
>JAIOTF010000015.1 GCA_021107195.1 Anaerolineaceae bacterium
TACCTCTAAATATAGCCGGATTTTCACCACCAATCGCTTTTTACAAAATTTTTCAGAGCACCCATGATTATCCGGGGTATACTTTTAGATGATTTGTCGTTGATCAACATGAGGAAACACAAAATGTCCGATTGGATCGGCCAGTTAATAGGCCGTTATGTCATTCTGGAGAAGTTGGGGGAAGGCGGAATGGCTACCGTATTTAAGGCACACGACACCCGCCTGGAACGTGACGTAGCCATCAAGATCATTCGCACCGATACCCTCGACACCGAACAATTCCTGGCCAGATTCGAGCGGGAAGCCAAAGCGCTTGCCAAATTGCAACATCCCAATATCGTCAACGTTATCGACTACGGCGATCATGAAAACGTACCTTACCTGGTTATGGAATACATTTCCGGCGGCACATTGAAAGACCGATTTGGACAACAGGCGTCTTTCCGTGAAGCCGCGGCCATCCTTGCACCGATCGCACGCGCCTTGGAATTCGCCCATAAAAAAGGTATCATTCACCGCGATATCAAACCCCAAAATATCCTTATCACCGAATCCGGTGACCCTATGCTAACGGATTTTGGCATCGCAAAGATCCTCGGACCAGATGGGGGCGCCGATCTGACGACAACTGGCTTGGGCTTTGGCACTCCGGGCTATATGGCCCCGGAACAATTACTCGGTGCCAGATCGAACAAGAGCTTTGATATCTATAATATGGGCATCGTCTTTTATGAGTACATAGCCGGACGCAAACCTTTTCGCGTCTCTGATCTTTCTGAAATGCTTTTGAAAGATGATGAAGAAATCGCCGAGCATCTCAAGCGTTTCCTGCCGCCCCAACTGCCGGAAGAAGTGATTGCCGTCATTGTCAAAACACTGGCCAAAAACCCTGACGACCGCTTTCAGGATATGGGTGAATTCGCCGAAATGATGGAACAATTCGCCCACGCCGAGCCCCCACCCCCAAAAACACCGCAATCATCAATCCCTCAAACCGGTCTGAGAAGACTGGCGAACCTGCCCAATTGGGTCAAGGCCGGTTTATTGGCCGGGGCGATCCTCTCCTTGACCCTGATCGCCGTAGTTTGGATCGGTTCCGGCATCTTCCTGCGCTACGCACAACAAAATGCCAGCCTGATCGCCGACACAACAACTTCCCCCCCTGCCGCTACACTGATGCCCACCGAGCAAGGCCCCAAACCTGTTGCCGAACCTTCATCCACGAAAATCGCCGCAGCAGAATCTACCCCCACTCCAACCTCTCAGCATGAGCAAGAAAAGGACTCAAAAAATCATGTCTCTGAGAGAGACGGGATGCAACTCATCCACATCCCGGCGGGCAGTTTCACCATGGGGTATGGCACGGGCAATGCGGACGAAAGCCCGGCGCATGAAGTCACCCTGGATGAATTCTGGATTGACCGCACCGAGGTTACGAATAAGCAATATGCGTTATGTGTGAGAGCAGGCTCTTGCCCTGAACCAGTTTCTTACGGCTCATATGCCCGGCAAGATTACTTTACCAATCCCAATTATGCTGGCTTTCCGGTGATCTACATCAATTACGAACAGGCCCAGGCCTACTGTGAATGGGCGGGCCGGCGGCTTCCTACTGAAGCAGAATGGGAAAAAGCGGCGCGGGGCACCGACGAACGCATCTATTCCTGGGGCAACACCGCTCCCAACCCCGATCTGCTGAACTTCAACCGCAATGTCGGAGATACCACTGCCGTCGGCAGTTATCCCAATGGCGCCAGTCCATATGGCGTGATGGACATGGCTGGCAATGTATCGGAATGGGTCGCAGATTGGTATGATCCCGGCTATTACACTGCTTCTCTGTATTTGAACCCGCCTGGCCCGGTGATGGGGATTGAGCGCGTGTTGCGCGGCGGCTCCTGGGAAGACCCCAACATCGCCCGCATCCGCATCGTGGATCGCATTTCGAGGCAACCGCAAGCACGCTCGGAACGCTTTATTGGTTTTCGTTGTGCAGTTTCTGAAGAATGATTTTTTAATCGTTTTTGCTTTGTCTGCTATTGATTCAAGCTGCAGGCGGTACATCCACAAGTTTGAAGGCATGCCCGGTCAATGCAAAAAATCGCTGCATATCAGAAGTCGTTAGAATCAAAGAAGCCGTATTTACCAATGAATGACAGCGCACCACACCCTGATCCCATAATGCCTGATCGGCAAACACTTCGATGCGATGCTGCAAGTCATTGACTAAAGCCAGCGGACCCACTGCCCCACTGCTCACCCCCAACATAACTGCCAGTTCCTGTGGATCTGAAAAACTTGGTTTGCCCAGGCCTTCCTGCTTTCCCCATCGTTTCAGGTCAATCCTTTTCTCCCCCAACGTCATCAACAAGAAAAAGCGGCAGCCTTTTTTATCACGCAGGAACAGATTCTTGCCAGACACGCCAGGGGCATCTGCCATGAATACGGCAGCTTCAGCGCTGGTCAGAACCGGCGGGTGGGCGAAACGTTGGTAAGCAATGTCTTCCGCCGTCAGGAATGCAAGCAGGTTTGCCTCGTTCATGGGCGATATGATACCACAATCAGCGTGCATGAAACCAAACTGACGCCGGACGCTATTTTTTCTCTTTCGCACCGGAAAGTAGTTTTGCGATAAAATACTGTCGTTCAAGAAATTAAGGATACGATCATGAATCGGGATACTGCTCTGGGAACCATCACCAGAGTGCGACTGACAACCGTCCGCCGTGTGCGGACCATCTTCAAGATCATCGATCAGGCACTTCGCTCCTACAACCGCTCATCAGCATTGGAAGCGACAGCCGGCCTGGCGTACTATTCTATATTCTCTATCTTCCCTATGGCATTGCTGCTGGTGGTGGCAGGCAGTTCATGGTTCAGGGAAGAAATGGCCCGCCAGCAGGCCATCCAGTTCGTCACCGATCTTTTCCCCATTTCGCCGGCGTTGACCGAGCAACTGATCCAAAACATGCTGGATCGACGCGGCGCAATGACCATTTTCTCATCGGTAGGCCTGCTGTGGGCAGCATCGGGTTACTTTAACCTCTTGGTGCGCAACATCAACCGCGCCTGGACAGGCATCCGCACGCGCCACTTTGTGCGTACCCGTCTCGAAGCCCTGCTGATCGTGGTTGCGCTGGGGATGCTCTTCCTGCTTTCGATGTTGGCAATGTCAGCCTTTGAACTTTTGGGGAAATTTCAAATGCCGTTCTGGCAGGAATTATTTTACCAAGGACCGCTGCGTAAAATTCTCTCCTTAAGCGTCCCCCTTCTTTTGCGAATGGGCATGATTTGGGGTCTATATTTCTGGATTCCAAAAACCGCAGTAAATCGCAAAGCTGCTTTCTGGAGCGCGCTGATCGTCACCGTTGCCTGGCGTACAATAACTTTCGTAATCACCTGGTATTTCAGCAGTGGTCTGACCAACTATGATGTGGTCTATGGGTCACTCAGCACCACCATTGTTTCCATGTTTTGGTTGTATCTCAGCAACTACACCCTATTGATGGGCGCCCACCTGTGCGTC